>JANTFU010000189.1 GCA_024763295.1 Anaerolineales bacterium | reverse complement strand
ATCAGATATGCTTGCCATTACAGATGAGTACGGAACTTTCGTCCGGACAAACCCTTCCATCCAAAACACACTGGGATGGAACAAAAAAGAATTGGAAGAACGTAGTGTCTGGGAAATTCTCATACACGAAGAACGCATCCCAATTCAAAACACCTTCAAAAATCTCGCCAAAGGACACCCCGTACTTTTTGCAGAAAACAATGTCATCCACAAAAACGGAACAATCATCCCCATCCGCTGGACGGCGTATCCTGACACAAAAAACCACTTATTCTATATTACAGCCCGCAGCACTGATGAAAGCCTGATGGAAAACGACTACAGCTTCCGTCTGGCGCTCAACGCCTCACCAACCGCCATTCTGGTTGTCCACGATAATGGAGAAATAAGTTATACAACGCCACTGGTGCAAGACATTTTTGGCTATACGGAAGAAGAACTTTTAGGAGAAAAAATCGAAAAACTTCTCCCCGAGGATTTACGTAAAAAACACCTTCATCATCGCAAGGACTTTCTAAAATCCCCATACCTGCGTCCAATGGGGATGAAAAGCCTCAATCTTTGGGGAAAACACAAAAACGGGCAAGTTATCCCCATTGACGTAGGTCTTAACCCCGTCCATACTCTCACAGACACAGTTGTAATTACATCTGTCATCGATATCAGCGAACGAGAAAAAGACCGGCTAAGTTTGCAGAACACCATCAAAAGACTGCAAGACGACATCCACGAACTCGATCAACTTGCCTCAATTGATGATCTTACCCAACTCTTCAACCGCCGCGTTTTAATGAAAAGCACAGAGATACAAGTTTATTTAGCACATAAAAACGCTCAACCGCTGTCGTTTCTTATGCTTGACATTGATGACTTCAAATCCTACAACGATGAATTTGGGCATCCGGAAGGCGATCTAGTGCTGAAAAAGCTCGGCGAGATTATTCGTGAGACAACGCGAAAGCGAGATATTCCGGCAAGATACGGTGGTGAAGAATTTGCCATCGTTATGCCGAATACCAATAAAGCAGAATCTCAAAAAATGGCAGAGCGCATTCGTAAACGCGTTGCCAACGAAAATTGGACAAAGCGCGCTATCACAATTAGTCTGGGTATGATGACCAAAGCCCTTTATCACCGTAAACCAGGCATCAACGCTGTCTCCGAACTCATCATTCAGGCAGACGAAGCTTTATACGCTGCAAAAAATAACGGAAAAAATCGCAGCATCCATTTCGCGGATTTACAAAATAAGTCCAATGCATAAAAAAGCAAGTAACAGGAGAAAAAAATGAATATCACCCTAAAAATCAACGGTATTGAGACCGCAACCAACGTCAAACCCGGCGACACCCTGCTCTGGACTTTGCGCAACTTAGGCTATCACAGCATCAAATTCGGCGACGAACACGGCTACAGCGGCGCGGATACTATCCTGCTGGACGGCAAACCCGTCAATGCGGGGACGATGCTCACCGCCCAAGCGGAAGGACACGAAATCGCTACCCTCGAAGCGCTTGGGGAGCATCCCGAACAGGGTTGGCGCAAAACGGCTGGGTTGCACCCCCTCCAGCAAGCCTTCATCGAGACGGGCGCGATCCAATCGGGCTACTGCACCCCCGCCCAAATTATGGCTGCCCATGCCCTGCTGGAAAAGAATCCCAACCCCAGCGAAGCCGAAGTCCGCGAAGCGCTGGCGGGCATTCTCGACCGCGAAACGGGCTACCTAAAACCTGTCCAAGCCGTTTTGCGTGCTGCTGCCATCATGCGCGGCGAAGCGGTTGATCCTATTAAAGAAGGCGGCGTTTTTCTCGACACAGAAACGCCTTCCGACGAACCGCCCGCCCCGCCCGTTGAAGGTGACGGCGCTACATTGACAAAAGTTGCGCCCAAAGTCATTCTGACCAACAAAAAATCACCTTACGCCACCGTCGGCAAATCCGAGCCTAAAGTGGACGCCGTCAAACTGGCACAAGGCAAATCCGCCTTCGTCGCCGACTTCGAGATTCGCGGTCTGCTCCACGCGAAGGTGCTCAAATCACCCGTTGCCCACGCCCGTATCAAATCCATCGACGCCAGCAAAGCGCGCGCTTTACCGGGTGTTGCCGCCGTACTCACCCACGAGGATATTCCGCGCGTCGTTTGGTCAACGGCAGGTCAGTCCGATCCCATTCCGGGACCGCTGGATACCTTCTCGCTCGATAACAAGGTTCGGTTCGTGGGCGACCGCGTCGCTTTTGTCGCCGCCGAAACGCCCGAAATCGCCGAACATGCCCTTAGTCTGATCGAAGTCGAATACGAAGAGCTTCCCATCCTGCTCGACATCGAAGAAGCGATGAAGCCCGGCGCGCCGATTCTGCACGATGAACCCGAATATGTCGATTTCGCCGACTCAGACGCATCCAAAAATCTGGCAGCCAAAATCCGCATTGATATTGGCGACGTCGAAAAAGGTTTCGCCGAAGCCGACCGCGTTTTCGAGAGCGTCTATGACGTGCCGAAAGTGCAGCAGTCGCATATCGAGCCGCATGTCTGCATCACCTATTGGGATGAGGACGACCGTTTGGTTGTGCGCACGAGTACGCAAGTGCCTTTCCATGCTCGGCGGATGCTCGCCCCCGTGCTGGGGTTGCCCGTCAAGCGCATCCGTGTCATCAAGCCGCGCGTTGGCGGCGGTTTTGGCGGCAAGCAGGAAGTCCAAATCGAAGACATCGCCGCCCACCTGACCATCGCCACCGGTCGCCCCGTGATGCACGAAACCACCCGTCAAGAAGAGTTCATCGCCAGCCGCTCGCGCCACCCGATGCGCATCTGGATGAAAACCGGCGTCAAAAATGACGGCACGATGACCGCCAACGAAATGAAAATTCTCTCCGACACCGGCGCAAACGGCGCACACGCCCTGACCGTAACCGGTAATACCGGACACAAGTCGCTCGCCCTCTACGTCGGCGACGGCGAATATCGCAAAAACCCCAATATCCGCTTCTACGCCGATATTGTCTACACCAACCGCCCGCCCAGCGGCGCGTATCGCGGCTATGGCGTGCCGCAAGGCTACTTCCCGCTCGACCGCCATCTCGAAAAGATCGCCGCCGAAATGGGCTTCGATCCCATCGAATTCCGTCTGAAGAATGCCATCCGCCCCGGCGAATATCACCCCTTCAGCACCGCCTGGAATGAAGGACGCGAACCGCGCCCCGAAATCATCCACACCGTCGGGCTGGAAGAATGCGTCCAACAGGGCAAAGCCGCCATGGGCTGGGATCAAAAATTCGGCAATGAAGACTGGCATCAACTTTCCCCAACCAAACGCAAAGGCATCGGCATCACCACCGCCATGCAAGGCACCGCCATCCCTTATCTCGACATGGGCGGCGCGTCCATCAAAATGAACGATGACGGCTCCTTTAACCTGCTCGTCGGCGCCACCGACCTCGGCACCGGCTCCGATACCGTCCTCGCCCAAATGGCAGCCGAAGTGCTCGGCGTCCCGCTCGAAGACATGCTCGTCTACTCCTCCGACACCGACTTCACCCCCTTCGACAAGGGCGCGTACGCCTCTTCCACCACCTACGTTTCCGGCGCAGCAGCGACCCAAGCCGCCCAAATCGTCGCGGAACGGATTAAGATTAGAGCGATCAAAATGCTGGATGACGAAAACCTGCAACCTTCAGATATTCAACTCGCCGACCGCCACGCAATCGCCCCTGATGGACGCAGGATTCCCTTATCTGAAATTGCCCTCGACACCCTGCACCGCAACGAGCAAGAACAGATCATGGGCGTTTCCTCCTTCGTTTCTACCTCGTCGCCGCCCCCCTTCGCCGCCCAATTCGCCGAAGTGACCGTCGATACCGAAACCGGCGCTGTAACCGTAGACAAGCTCCTCATGGCAATTGACGGCGGCGTAATCGTCAACCCGATTGCCGCATCAGGACAAATCGAAGGCGGCATGACCCAAGCCCTCGGCTACGCTGTCTGCGAAGAAATGACCTATAACGAAAAAGGCGAAGCCCGTGAAAAAGACTTCGGCGACTACCACATCTTCCGTGCCAACGAGATGCCCGAAATGGACGTCATCTTCGTCGAAACCTTCGAACCGAGCCACCCCTTCGGCGTCAAAGCCGTCGCCGAAATCCCCATGGACGGCGTTGCTCCCGCAGTCGCCAACGCGGTCAAAAATGCCATCGGCGTAGATATTGACGCCAACCCCGTCACACCGGAGAAGGTTTGGCGGGCGATGAGAGGCAAGTAGCAAGGTGCAGGAGGCAAGGTGCAAGAGGTAAAACATGATGAGCAAACGAAATCGTTATAAAAAGAAAAAAGAGATTAGAGTCGGCAATTCTATTGTTGTAAAAGATGGCGTTAAAGATGCTGATTTCGATGTAGATATGGGAGGCTGGCAAGGACGCATTATAGAGATTCAAAAACATGATGATGGTGACACCATTCTGTTAGTTGAATGGGACAGTATTACCTTAGACAGTTTCTCCGATGATTTTTTTGAAAACAGCGAAGAAGAAGGTATGGCTTGGCAAGAATATTACATACCAACAACTGAGATAAAAATAACAACGCCAAGAGACACAAAGGCAGAAACGCAAAAAGCCATTCGTAAATATAGTGCCAAGTTTGCTTGGGTGCATTTAGGGCATCAAGGGAAAGAAATCCAAGCTGTATTGGAAGGCATTAATCCTGGCGACGAATCCGCCTGCTTTAATGCTTGGTACGACCATTTTGACAAAAATTTATCTTTCCCCTTCGACGCTGAAATTTCTGAGTTTCAGGAACGAGGACCTCATCGTGCAGGCGAAAAAGTACAAGTGCTTGCCCTTGAAGATATAGAATATCCGTACGGCGTTTTGGTAAAAATCAAAAAAGATGGAAGAAAATACGCCTTCCCCTTATGCGATCTTGAAGCATCCGACACAAATTCAAAACTCCATGATCTCGTTGAGAACTACGCCATCTGGTTTGCCAACCGATAGTCTATAAGCATGCCCCCCATCTACACCATCCTAAAATAGGGCACCCTCTTCCCAAAAGAACGGAGAA
>JANTFU010000188.1 GCA_024763295.1 Anaerolineales bacterium | reverse complement strand
CGTGTTGCGTATTGCGTAATGAATTTGCCCCTTACGCAATACGAAATACGCACTACGCCTTAAAAATTCGCGCTGGTCGTGAATAAAAAATCACGTTTCACGCAATACGCAACACGTTCTAAAATCTCAAATGCTTCACGGTCAACCCGTGATTAATGAGTTCATGCAGGGCTTCGATGCCCATACGCAAATGCTCTTCCACATACGCCTGCGTTACTTTTTTGTCGCTCTTGGCGGTCTTGACGCCCGAAGCGATCATTGGCTGGTCAGAAACCAGCAACAGTGCGCCGGTCGGGATTTCGTTGGCAAAGCCCGTCACGAAGAGCGTCGCGGTTTCCATATCAATCGCCATCGCGCGGACCTCTTCGAGATACTGCTTAAACTTCTCGTCATGCTCCCAAACGCGGCGGTTGGTCGAGTAGACCGTGCCCGTCCAATAGTCGTGCTGGTGGTTGCGGATGGTCGTCGAAACCGCCTTTTGCAAATTAAAGGCAGGCAATGCCGGCACTTCGGGCGGATAATAATCGTCCGATGTTCCCTCACCACGGATCGCTGCAATCGGCAAAATAAAATCGCCAATCGTCGTTTTCTTCTTCAGCCCGCCGCATTTGCCCAAAAAGAGCGCTGCCTTCGGCTCCACCGCGCTCAACAAATCCATTACCAGCGCGGCGTTCGGGCTACCAATGCCAAAATTGACCAGCGTCACACCGTCCGCGCTGACGCTCGGCATCGGTTTATCCTCGCCCACAATCGGCGCATCATACCACGTCGAAAAAAGTTGCAAATAATAGTCAAAATTTGTCAGCAAAATATGTTCGGTAAAATCGCCCAACTGCCTGCCGGTGTAACGCGGCAACCAATCTTTTACAATTAATTCTTTTGCAATCGTCATTAAAAATCGACCTCCGTTCCCAAATTCAATTTGTGAGAGTTTTGTAGCGCCAGTTGCGCTGCCATTGCGTCTTGCACCGCCACGCCGACCGATTTAAAGAAGGTAATTTCTGCGGAAGATTGACGTGCGGGTACGTTGCCTAAAACCACTTGACCAAGTTCTGTCATGTTGTTTTCATCAAAACCCAAATCACGGATCGCTTTTACAACTTCACCTGCTTCCGCCAAAATGGCTTGGTGCTCGTCAACAAACACGGATGCAGCCACCACCAGTTCCGGCGGATTTTCCACCATATCAAGCGTGTACGAGCCGACGCCGTTGACGTGTGTGCCTTTACGCAAATCCGCAAAGTCGTACACCGGTTGACGGGCGGTTGTCGCAGTGCAGACAATATCCGCGTTGGCGAGGGCAATTTTCGGGTCGGGGGCGATGCGGATATCCGCCGGGATGGGGGCGCGTCCGCTCATTTCGTCCGCAAAGGCTTGGGCGCGGGTTTTATCCATATCCACGATCCAAACAGTTTCGATCTCGCGCACATTGCAAACAGCTTCAAGTTGAGTGCGTCCCTGCGCGCCTGCGCCGAAGATGGCAACTTCACGGCTGTCGGGACGGGCTAAAAGGTCAGTCGCCGCGCCCGACGCCGCGCCCGTGCGGATTGCCGTTAACGTACTGCCTTCGAGCAAGGCGAGCGTTTTGCCGCTCTGCGCGTCGAAGACCATCACGGCGGCTTGGATAAAGTCCAGCCCGCGCGCGGGGTTCTGCGGAAAGAGATGAACGATTTTGATGGTGAGGGCATTCTCGCCTTCAGCGTTTTCAACGAAGGCAGGCATGAAGAGGCTAGTAGCCTCTTCGGGCGCGATGGGCAGCGCGGTGCGCAACGGAATTTCGGCACGACCGCTGCTCAATGCAGCATAAGCGGCTTTCATCGCTTCGATGGTCGCGCGCATCGGCAGGGCTTGACGAGTTTCTTGGGCATTCAATATTTTCATGGCACAATTTTACCTGATAAGCCCCCGCTCGTTCTCATCCACATCCGAAAGAGGGTGCTCAAATAGGGCGGTGGCTCCCAAGTAAGCGATAACAAAAATGGAGCCAGCGTCTCCTGACACAAGAAAAAATGCTCGGCATCATTACCCGAGCATTAACGGTGTTGGGGTCGATGAACGCTTAAACAATCTCCTTTTCAAAGACGAATTCATCAAAAAAGGCGTCGACCACTTGCGGGTCGAAGTGCGTTCCGGCGCCTTTTCGCAAATGCTCTAGCACTTCTTCTCTATCCCAGGCTTTGCGATAAGGGCGGTCAAAGATTAGGGCATCATAAACATCGATAACGGCAAAAATACGCGCGGAAAGCGGAATATCGGTGCCTTTTAGCCCCTGCGGGTAACCCGTGCCATCCCAGCGTTCGTGGTGGCTATAAGGAATATCCAGTGCCGGTCGGAGATAGGGAATATCAGAAAGCATGGTGTGAGCGTAGTTGGTGTGTTGCTCAATCAGCGCACGCTCTTCTGCTGTTAGCGGTCCTTTTTTGTTAAGAATGCTTGTAGGCACGCCCAATTTGCCAATATCGTGCAAGAGCGCTCCGCGCCGTAAATCTTCCATTTCATCTTCAGGATAGCCCATGCGACGTGCGAGGCGCAGAGTCATGTCTACCACACGACGGCTATGTCCTTCGGTTTCGAGATCGTGTATTTCCAAGCCGCGCACCCAGCCTTCAAGCGTGGCTTCGTAGGCAAGCTGCAATTCACGGTTTTTATTGTGCAAACCTTCTAAAAGTTGCGCACTTTCAATAGCAATCGCAGCTTGGCGGGCAATCGCAGTTAAAAAGTTTATCCAGCCATCATCCGGCGTGAACTCGCTGCGCTGGAAAATTTCTAAAACCCCTTTCACTTCACCCCGTGCAATCAGCGGAACGCCATAATAACTGAGAAAGCCCTCTTTTATGAGCTGGGGCGCATTTTCTTGTATTTCACGCAAGTCTGTAACGCTGAGCATTTTGCGCGTGAGAGCGGCTTGTCCTGCCAAGCCCTCGCCCATACGCAAATTGGTGTGTTCCAGAGCATTGGTTCTGAAGCCCAGCCGTGAGATACAAGAAAACGATTGCGTGTCCGGATTGAAGAGCAACAAGTCGATGGCATCTACATCCAGTTCACGCATGGCTTCTGAAAGCAGCACGTCCAACGTGAGGCTTAAATCCGTGCTCGCTAAAATGGCAGCGTCGATGCGGTGCAAAATTTCGAGACGTGCAAATTGGCGTTCAACTTCGTGCTGGGCTTTCACTTCGGCGGTGATCTCGCGCTTTACGGTAGCGTAGTTGATTACCTCATCTCGTTCTGTCTTGACCGGAAAGATAATCGAATCTTCGTAATAGATTTCCCCGTTTTTCTTGCGATTCACGAATTTGCCATGCCAGTTTTTTCCGGCAACGATCGTATCCCACATAGTTTTATAAAACATCTCGTCTTGGTAGCCACTTTTAAGGATGCGCGGATTTTGACCCAATAATTCATCTTTGCTATAGCCACTTACTTTTTCAAAGAAGGGATTAACATAGATCAGATTGGCATCCAGGTCTGTAATTCCAACCGATGCCTGAACCTGCTCAACAACCTGTCCCAAGCGAGCGAGGGTACGCGTACTTTCAAGTTGTTCGGTCATATCACGAAAGGCAACCACAACGCCAACATCCTGACCATTTTCAATAATTTTGGAACTTGTGAACGTAACCGGAAAATCGGTACCATCTTTGCGACGAAAGACGGTTTCGTATTCGCGCTGCGCAGAAACGTTTGAATCAAATGTGGAGGTATAAAACACGCAGTCATGGACATCAAAGTTGCC
The DNA here is from genome assembly GCA_024763295.1 of Anaerolineales bacterium. GTDB lineage: Bacteria > Chloroflexota > Anaerolineae > Anaerolineales > Villigracilaceae > Desulfolinea. The sequence goes on along the minus strand of JANTFU010000188.1, from coordinate 1,329 downwards.
ATTAGCGATATGTGGACGATGATAAAGCGTGTGGTTATTTTTGCCCTGCAATTCAGCGACAGCATATCCCAGCATCGCTGACGCCGCCGGGTTGACAAAAATATGCCGCCCTTCCATGTCCATGCCAATAATCCCTTCAGCAGCAGAGTTAAGAATCATTGCCTGCTGTTCATTCAGGCGAATAAATTCTTCTTCCAAACGGCGACGGGCAAAGATTGCAGAAATTTGTCCAAGGATGTTTTGGATGCGTTCTATATCCGCCGTGTTTTCGCTTGCATCCTTGTAAGAGAATTCCAGTACGCCAAGCGAAACATCGCCTGCAATCAGCGGAAAGGTAAGCACTCTTTTTATGCCGAGGAATTTGATAATCGTTGACCAATGCTTATGGGCACGTTCCTTTAGCGCATCGGGCAATTTTGCCAAATCAAGATAAAAACGATAAACGTCTTCGATCTCTGCCTCGCCTTGATGGATAATCAGCTTGTTTTCTTTGAGGCAGGTAGCATAATGGTGACCGTTCTCAAGCGGAATTTGAAAATTTGGAAGCGGAAATCCTAATATCTTTTCAATCTGGCGGTAGGTCTTAGGCAGCTCAGCCATTCCGTGCAATAGAAGGATGTCTTTTTCAGGGACGTAAAGAAAGACCTCAAGATAGTCAAAGTCAAAAACATCCGGCAGCATGGCTTTGAAAAGGCGAACGAGATTTTGTAACGATTCGCCCTGATTGGCGGCATCATTCAGCTTGCGGAAGAGACGCAATTCGGCTTTACGCAAACGATTTTGACGACGCAGCTCAAATTCTTCGAGGGCGCGTCTCACCGACGAGCCTAAACGCGCCAAACGGTCTTTGTGCACGAAGTCCAATGCGCCGGCATTAATGCTATCGATTGCTAATTCGGGTTGCAAGTTGCCGGTGACAAAGATGGCTGGCACGTCGAGGTTAAATTCTTTGACGATGTGCAACGCAGTCAAGCCGTCGAAGCCCGGCATGTTGTAATCGATCAACAAGAGATCATATTGGTCTGCTTGGAGTGCTTTCCGCAGTGCTTGCGCAGTTTGGACACGCTTCCAATCGCAGGAAAAGCCATCGTCTTCGAGTTGGGCAACGGCTAATTCTGCATCCAGTAAGTCGTCTTCTACAATGAGTACTTTTAGTGCAGTCGACATAAATTTTCCTTCAAAACAAATTTATTAAGTTTCTAGCCACATGACATTTTGTTTTTGAAGGTGGTTGAGTAGGTTGAGCGGAGCGAAAAGCGTATCGAAACCACAAATCTTGGCGGTTTTTGCCAACTTGTTGGTTTCGATACGGCGAAAAGCATCGCCTAC
>JANTFU010000187.1 GCA_024763295.1 Anaerolineales bacterium | reverse complement strand
GGTTTACCGGTGCTGTCGTTGCCGGGACCGGCATGATCGCGACCAACAATCAGATGATTTGCGCCATGATTGCGGCGAATGATGGCGTGCAGCAATGCTTCGCGCGGACCTGCCATGCGCATCGCGAGCGGCAACAAGCTCAACAGGGTTGATTTTTTGTCGTAATAATTTTCCAGCAGGGCTTTGTAAACACGCACACGCGTGTAGTGATCAACATCGCCGGGTTTAGTGAGACCAACAACGGGGTGAATAAGCAATGAGCCGCCAATTTTCGCTGCGGCACGTTTGGTCAATTCTTCGTGGACGCGATGAAGCGGGTTGCGGGTCTGGAAAGCGACCACATTCTCGTTGCCCATCGCTTCAAGTTCTTCACGCACCTGAGCAGGGGTCTTGCGAATGTCAACAAAGTCATAATATTTTGGCAGGTTGACGATCTTCAATTCACCGGAGATGCAAACCTTGCCCCAACGCGACATTTCGGAAACCATCGGGTGACGAGAATCGTTCGTGCCATAAGCCAGACGGGCTTCTTTTTCGGCATCCCAAGTGTAGACTTCTTCGAGCTTCATCACAGCGATTAGATCGTTGTGCGAGTTGCGCAAAACCAATTCTTCGCCAACAACAGGCAGTTCTGCGGGGTTTGCAGTCAAGGTGATGGGCAGTGGGAAGAGGGTGCCATCGGTCAGGCGCATTTCGCGCAAAACACGTTCGTAATCGGCTTTGCCCATGAAACGATCCAAAGGCGAAAAAGCGCCGGTGGCAAGCAGTTCAAGGTCGTTCAACGCGCGCGCAGAAATTTGAATACCCTTCAAATTTTTCGAGCGTTCAATCAATTCTTCACGTTCTTCGCCCTCGGCGACAAGGTTTACCAGTTCACCGCCATACGGGGTAATTAATTTACTTTTAGACATAATTCTCCTAACTTATATTCAGCAACTGAATTTTAGACAAACGCCGCAATTATACACGCTTTGCAGGTTTTGTTGCCTACGATTCCTAAACAATCTTCCCTTTTTTTGCTTCCAAGACTAACTCCACCGCTCTCTCTCCATCATTGAGCGAGCAGCGCGGCTCGGCTTTGCCCTCAATCACTTCAAGGAAATGCGCCATTTGCGCCACAAAAAGATGATTGCGCTCAAAATCATCAGGCAGGGAATAGTTTGTCTGAATGGGCGCGGATGGGCTGGCTGACCACGCCCCAAATTCGTCTGGCATGTCGAAATGATGCAACACACCATCGGCATTATTCCAGCGGAGTGTGCCTCTCGTGCCGACAATTTCAAGGCGATGGTCGGGTGGACGCTGGAAGTAGTTGACATGCACCGCGCCGATCGCTCCTGACCTAAACCTGATTCCGATTTCCCCAACATCTTCCACGCCCGAAAGTTCGAGCGGCGAAACGTGCCCCTGAAGGGCTACTGTTTCCTCGATCTCGCCGAGAATATAGCGCATATAGTCCAGCGGATGTGTTAACGTGCCGATCACACCGCCGCCCAAGTCGGCACGCGCGGCGTAGCTCTGGCGATAATCTTCCCATGGATGCCAGTTCGGTAAATATTCGCCCCAATGCGAATGCGCAGAGAGAATTTGTCCCAGCGCGCCTGCGTTGATGAGTTCACGGGCTTTGTTGAGCGTGGGATGATAGCGAAATTGGAAACCAACCAGAATACGGCTGCCGCTCTTTTCAGCGGCTTGGCGCAATTTGTCCACACGGGAGAGATCGTCCGAGATGGGCTTTTCGAGCAGGATGTGGCAGCCCGCTTCAGCAGCAGGGATAGCGATATCCATGTGCAGGGACGTGGGGTTTGCCACGATAACGGCATCAGGTTGGATATCGAGGGCGTTCCGCAGATCGGTATAGACGGGAATTCCCACTAAGTCGGCATCATCCAAGGTGGATTGATGCGTCCGATACAGTACGATGTCATCCTGCCCCAATTCGCGGAGCATATTCAGATGACGACGACCAATTGAGCCAAGCCCAGCGATTAGAAATTTCATAAGAACTCCTATTGCGTATTGCGTGTTGCGTAATGGCTTTGCTTACGCACTACGCAATACGAATTAAGCATTTTCGTATTTCCACTTTTCCAACATCTCGCCAGCGACTTCGTTGAATATCTCGCGATCACGGGATGTGAAGATATTTTGCCAATTGCCTGCTTTGCCCTTGGGGAGGAAGTCGGCGATGCTTTCGTTACGTTCCTGCTGCCATTCCTGATCGGGATTAGAGTTCATCTCGGCGAGGATGGCTTCTTCGAGTGCGTCAGCGACGTCAATGCCGAAGTGCTGCCAGACCTTGTTCATCTCGGCGAAGGGAGTAGCGAGCAGGTCCTCGTAGCGAAATTCGTAGTAGCGCTCCCCCAGCAAACGGCGACCTTCTTGCTCGGTTTCGGTCAGGTTTTTGACCCAGCCCTCGGCGTTGGCACGCAGCCATTTTTCGGTGAAGATGGAGCGTTCGCCCGTCGTGAAGGGCGTTTGGTCTTTGCGCAAATCTGCCATGATTTGCTTATCTTCTTTTGTCAAAAATCTTGACTCTTCGACAAAGTTGCGGAAACGCTGCGAGATGAGCACATCCCGCCCGTCACGGACGATGTTGATCAGATAGGCATCGGGATAGACGGCATGCATCAGTTGCACGGACTCGCCATCGTTCAGGCTGTTCGGGCTTTTGTCGCCGACAATATGCTTTTCTGCGCCCGCGCGTTTGGCATCGCTTTCCATGATATAGTCGGCGGTGGCGCGCATGACCAACGGCGACAGGTCAGCGCCATCATTCCAGCGGTTGGAGCGGCGAGTGAGCCATTCTTCCATCTCGGCGCTGTCGACCAGGGATTTGAGCAGCGGCTTGCGAGTGAAGAAATGTGCTTGCCAATTGCAATGCACTTCGGGATGCAGGCGAATGAGCCGTGCCAGCAGAGTCGTCCCTGAGCGGGCGTGCCCGTAGATAAAGAATTTCTCCATCGGGAAGAATTGCTTCATCTCGGCAACTTGTTCAACACTCAACGGCGGGATTTCTGAGCGTACGCCTGTCTTTTCTTCGCCGCGCAGTAAAATGCGGGCAGCGGATTTGATTCGTTGTAGAGCTTCCATAGTTCTCCAGTTTGAACCGCCAAGACGCCAAGGACGCAAAGAAAAAACTTAAAAAAACTTGGCGTTCTCTGTATCTTAGTGGTTAAATCTCTCGTGCGCTTCAAAACACTTAGAGAGCTTATTTTGTTGCTGTAAAAACCATCACATAAGGCGTATAAGGGTCTTTCTCAAAACGAAAAACAAACCGAAATGGCTCTTCTTCATGCTTTAAAAGGTAAGCACAATTCGTTGGTGAGACAAAGTCAGTTGCTTTGAAGCAAATGCCTAAGCGCGCATCTTTACCATCTTCCATTGGAACAACTTCCCATTCACAACTTCCTGAATAATACCCAGTAAGCTCATAAGTTTCTTCGAGGTCTGTATGCATTGGGATATTAGAAAGAAGACAAGTGCCATCACTATATAATTGAATACTCGATGATGTTAAGTCATCTAAACTATCTTGAGAAACTCCATAATAAGTCAAATTATAAAGCCCAGCAACATCATCGGTTTGTGGAGCTTCTTTGATATAGTCTTCAACCACCTCACCAAAACCATCACCACAAGCTAATATAGCAAACAGTAGGGCAATACTTGCTAGAAAAACTTTATGATTTAGGGGCTTTAAAGCATTCATCTCTTGGTGCTCTCTGCGACTTGGCGGTTAATTCTCTCGTAAGACCTTCAAAATAAACTCAGCCGTGCGCTTCCCCGATGTCGCATTGGTGTAGGTGATCTCCTGCTCGATGAAGGCTTTGCGCTCGGCGGCATCGAGCGTGGCGTCGTTCAGGTAGGCGTTGACCACATCCCGCAGTTCGGCGGCGTTCTTCGCCACCCGCCCTGCTTTCGCTTCCCTGAAGCGCTGGTGCGTGGGCCAGCCGCCGATCTTTTGCAGCGCCAGCGAATATTTGCCAGGCTTATTCCAGCCGCCAGGCACGTCGATCACCGCCGCCACGATCGGGCGGTCGTGTACCGCCGCCTCGACCACCATCGTCGAGTAAACGGTCACGAAAACGTCCGAGTACGCCATCATCGAAGTCTTCTCGTCCATGTCTTCGCCGCCGTAATAGCCCAGCGATCCGCCCAATGCGACTGGACGCACAACGTGGACATGCTGATATTTTTCTTCGAGGGCGTGGATGCGTTCCCGCTCTTCGGCGAAGATAGCGGGACGATCCTGAAAATGGCTTGGGTGCAGCCGAATGAGCAGTTGCGCGTCTTCGTCTAATTGCCCCGAATCGACCATTTTGGCGAGTGCTTCGACATTCGGATAGTTGGGTGCAAAGTGGACAAAGGAGCAAGCATAGGAGATGAGCTTACGCTTTGGGTCAAGATCGTGGAGTTTGAAGTATTCGTCTCGCTCCATCAGCCACGTCTTGCGGAAGTAGCCGTCATACGATGGGATTCCGCCGATATGCACTCGGTCGGCAACCCAGTCCGAGCCACGGACGAGTTCGTCCTTCTGCTTCTGGGACCAGCAAGTTGCCCAATCCATGAATGCGCCGGGGACGGCGTAAGAGCTGGGGTTATCCCAACCGATGATGGCGGCCATTGACGGGACATTGTATTTCACCGCCTCGCGGAGCATATAACGGTCAACACGCCAACCGGCGGTCGAGGCGATGACGAGATCCGGTTTGTATTTCTCGAAGAGGTCGCCGTAGAGGTCGGGGGTGAAGTTCATCTGCATCCGCACGAGGAGTTTGCGCGCCCATTTGAAGGTGCGCAGGAAGAGGATGGCGATAGCGGCAGGCAGCCAGATGCCGAGGCGGAATTTCCAGGTATTTTCTTTGAGCACTTCCCAGATCTGGCTGTCTTCGGCTTCGTTGTTGATGCGCCACGAGCCGCCGACCCGCCGCAGGTAGCCAAGCAGCCACTGTGTTCTTGGTCTTACGGTCTTTGCATAGTGATTGGCTTCCTTTAAGCGGAGACCTTCAAACGTGAGACCGTGAAACGTGAAACGTGATGCGATTGCGTCTTTGGTCTCGTCGTCG
>JANTFU010000186.1 GCA_024763295.1 Anaerolineales bacterium | reverse complement strand
GGTGACAAATCACCAAGCAAATCAGCGGCTTCGTCAGGCTCCATCTCCTCGACGATGCTGGTAATCACTTCAATCGGCAGGGATGCAGCTAATTTAGCGGCGTCGGGATCATCCAAATCTTCAAGAATATCGGCTGAAGTAGCGATATCAAGTTTTGGGAGGAGTTCGACCTGCTCGTCATCTTCCAGTTCGGAAAACAGTTCAGCTTGGTCAGGTCCACGCAATTCTTTAATCATCCGAATTGCGGAATCAAAATTATCACGTTCCAGCGCGTCTTGCAGTTGCGCTAACAGTTCTTCGGTATTAATCAACATAGTACGCCTCTCTTTTGCCCCCTGAGCGCTGATTTTAAATAAAATCTGCCCTAGGGGATGTTTTTTGTTGTGAATGGACGCCGTGAGCGCCCGCGGGGACTAGGGACAGATTCGTCGTTCATGTCTTTCCTTTACTGAGTTAGATAAAATCTACGCAAGGATTCTAGCGAGTATTCAGACGCTCGTCAAGCGGTCTGATTGCCTTCAAAAGATTGTTTCCGCAATTGGTTCGTCACACCAGTTTTGATGGCAAAATACTAGACCTGCTCTAGCCGCCGTCCCCGGCGGCGATATTTGCGAGAAACCCGCGCCGAGGACGGCGCTGGGAGCAGGAGAAAAACAGACTTTTGCAAGAAGTCTACTGAACGATAAGATTATGCCTGTTAGAAGAATCGCACGCTCAATTTAGGTGCGACGCACCCATCCTGTCATAGAAACTGAAACACACCTCCCTCGCAGAATCATCCAAATTGAGAACTGCCACATGGTAGAATAACGAACTTATTTTGACACTCTAAGTACCTGAGCAAAAATTTTCTTGCATTCGTAATACGACATTTATCGCTTTTCAGGGGCAAATATCGTGCTACGTTTTACTAGATTGCTTTTGCCCGATTACTTATCCTCCCACATCATAGACGGAGTATTTTCAAATGAAAAAAGCAGACACTCTCTTTAAGAACGCAATTGTTTTAACCATGAATAAAGCGATGGAGCAGTTCGAGCACGGCGCGCTTGTCGTCTCTGGCGATAGCATCGTCGCCGTTGGCTCCGAAGCGGAAATCCTTGCTCACTACGAAGCCGAAAACGTCATCGACTGCGGCGGCAAGGTGCTCATGCCGGGCTTGGTCAACGCCCACACCCACGTCCCCATGACGCTTTTGCGCGGTCTCGCCGACGACCTGCGGCTGGATGTCTGGCTAATGGGCTACATGATGCCCGTTGAGCGCGAATTCGTTACACCCGAATTTGTACGGCTCGGCACCAAACTCGCTTGTGCGGAACTAATCCGCAGCGGCGTGACCAGCTTTGCCGATATGTATTATTTTGAAAACGACATCGCCGAAGTGACCGCCGAAGCCGGTATGCGCGCGCTTTGCGGGCAATCTGTGATGAAGTTCCCCACACCCGATGCCGCTTCCTACGAAGACGCCCTCGATTACACCCGCAAATTTATCGAACGCTGGAAAGATCACGACCTGATCGTCCCCGCAATTGCCCCACACGCGCCCTACACCTGCACGCCTGAAATCATCAAAGCCTGCGCCGATCTTGCCGTCGAGTACGACGTACCCATTCACATCCACCTCGCCGAAACCAAATTTGAAGTTGAATCCATGCGCGAAGCGGAAGGCATCCCGGTCATTCCCTACGTCAAAAAGCACGGACTTTTCAAAGCAAAAGTGCTCGCCGCTCATTGTGTGTATATCGACACCGGCGAAATTCGGACACTCGCCGATGTCAACGCGGGCGTAGCTCACAACCCCTCATCCAATATGAAGCTCGCTTCGGGCGTCGCTCCCGTACAGCAAATGGTCGACGCAGGCGTCAAAATTGGCATTGGCACGGATGGACCTGCTTCGAACAACGATCTGGATATGTTTGAGGAAGTCCGTCTCGCAGCCTTTATCGCCAAAGGATTTAGCGGCGATCCGACCGCAGTTCCGGCTGCTACCGCGCTTCAAATGGCTACCCGGCTCGGAGCGGAAGCGCTCCACATGGGCACCCTAACCGGTTCGCTGGAACCCGACAAACGCGCCGACCTGATTTTAGTCGACATCGACAAGCCGCATAACGCCCCGCGTTTCCGCCGCGATCCAAACAACACCTACGTCCAACTCGTCTACGCCGCCAAAGCGACCGACGTGACCGACGTGATGATTAACGGCAAATTCGTCATGCGCGAAAACGCCCTGCTAACGCTTGACGAAAAAGCACTGATGGCAGAAGCACAAGAATACGCCGAAAAGATTGACGCCTTCCTGCTTGAGCGTGAACAATCCATCTTGTCGAAGCTCGTTGCCTTGGGCGGTTCCATCGAAGAAGAATCATTTGAAGTCCAGACAAAGATCAAGATTACCGACCCAGTTGATTTTGAGAGCGCACTCGTAGCCACATCCACTCAGGGCTTGGAAATAGTCCACAAACGCCACTATCGCGAATATGACGTCTATTTCTCCTTCGACGATCCGACACAGGGACGTTTACGCTATCGTGAAGATGAGTTTGTTGCTGAAAATGGCGATATAACCGGCGTGCGTGCGCGCCTGACGCTGATCGGTGAAGCCAACAAGGAAGAGTTTGAAAAAGATGTCGTCCTTTCCCGCAGCCGTTACCTTGCCCCAGCAAGCAATTCATTGCGCTTCTATCGCGAATATTTCAAGCCAAAAGGCGAGCAGAAAATCGAAAAAGATCGCTTGCGCTGGTTAGTCAAGTTCCAAGGAACGGAGTTCTACATCAACTTCGATCAATTCGACAAACCGGACTTAGGGAATTTTGTCGAAATTAAAACCCGCACCTGGAGCCGCAGCGATGCCAAACGCAAAGCGGAGATGGCTTCGGAGTTGCTCGTAGCGCTCAATCTCGGCAACGAAGAAAATATTACCGAAGACTATATCGAAATCATTTAAAAAATGCGCCTGCATTATCGCAGGCGCATTTTGGTGTCAAAATGCTCCCTGCGCCGTCCTCGGCGCAGGGTTCCTATAAAATCGCCGTCGGGGACGGCGGCTAGAGCAGGGTTAAGCTCTCAAATCAGCATATTCTTCCTTGCGCTGCATGTACGCATCAACGAAGGAACAAAGCGGCACAACTTTATACCCCTGCTGGCGGGCGTAATCCAGCCCCGCACGAACAATCAGGCTGCCGATACCGTTCCCTTCCAACGCGCGCGGAACGCCGGTATGCGTAAAGGTAATCACACCGTCCCTGATACGGTAGTCCAGTTCGGCGACATATTCATCAATCAAAATCGCAAAACGAGACAGATCTTCTTGATGTAGAACTTCTAAAGAATTGCGGTCTATTTTCATGTTTTTTCTCCTTTTTAGTCAAGGATACACGATGAATATTAACATTTCACTGGAAAAATCGAACAAATGACGAAGTAGTCTCGCATTAGCAGGTATTTGCTGCGTCCTGCTCAAAAAAACAGTATCAAAATAAACGGTGATGGTAAATTTTGACTGATTTCATCTGCTCCGCCTCTTGGCTATAGCCGCCGTCCTCGGCGGTGCTTCGTGAGAACCCCCTGCGTCGAGGACAGCGCCGGGAGCTGTTTCTAACAATTTTTTGTCAGTCAATTTTGATGTATACGTACCTTAACCGTGATGAGATTTATAACTGCTAATCTTCACGAATTTTCGCTAATTTTTCTTCTTTATAAAGGCATTTTCGCGCAGATTAGCGAAGATTTGCGGTTTTTTCTCAGCGTTTTTACTTCTTCACGGTTAAGTGCCGTACTGCCAATTTTGACCACTACCAAATAAACGAGGTAAAAATGAAAAATTTAGACCAATTGCTTGAAAAATACGCCGAAGTTATTGTCAAAGTCGGGCTAAACTTGCAGCCCGGACAACGCCTAATGATCTCTGCGGAGATGAATACCGCACCGCTCGTGCGCGCAGTCACCGCAAAAGCCTACCAAAACGGCGCACCTTTGGTTAACGTCCACTGGTCAGACGAAGAGATTACCAAAATCCGCTTCGCGAACGCCCCACGCGACTCTTTTGAAGAAGTGACGCCCTGGTATTTTGAAGGCATCTTACAGGATGCCAAACGCGGCGATGCTTATCTCTCCGTTACCGGCACCGATCCCGACCTGCTCAAGCCCTTCGATCCCGAAATTGTCGGCACCGCCATGAAAGCACGCGCCAAACTTTTCAAACCTGCCGTCAACTACATCACGAACGGCGGCTCGCAGTGGACGGTGGTTTGCCCGCCAACCCCCAAATGGGCAGCCAAAATCTTCCCCGATCTAAGTGAAGAAGAAGCCGTCGATAAACTTTGGGGCGTTTTCAACAAACTCTGCCGCCTTGATAACGACGATCCGGTCGCGGCATGGCAAAGCCATCTCGACGGCTTGTACAAACGCCACAAATTTCTAACTGAACAGCAATTCGAGAGCTTGCATTTTCACGGTACAGGCACCAATCTCAAAGTCGGGATGCCCAAAAATCACATCTGGAAGGGTGGCAGCAGTAAAACCTCGGCGGGCGTCAATTTCACCGCCAACATCCCCACTGAAGAGGTCTTCTGTATGCCGCACAAATATCGCGTCAACGGCACGGTTGCTGCATCCAAACCGCTCAATCACAACGGCAGCCTGATCGAAAACTTCAGTCTAACCTTCAAAGATGGCAAAGTCGTCGATTTTCAAGCCCAAAAAGGTGGCGATGCCCTCAAAACCATCCTCGACGCCGACGAAAACGCCCGCTATCTCGGCGAGGTCGCACTCGTACCGCACTTCTCGCCCATCTCCCAATCGGGCTTGATCTACTACAACACCCTTTATGATGAAAACGCCGCCTGCCACATCGCGCTCGGCAGCGCCTACCGCGAAAATATCCAAGGCGGAGTCGAAATGACGGACGAAGAAGCAGATGCGGCGGGCGTCAACGAAAGCATCATGCACGTCGACTTTATGATCGGTTCCGACAAAGTGGATGTTGACGGAATCAAACCTGATGGAAGCGTGATTCCGTTAATCAAAGCCGGACGCTGGGCATTTGACGTTTAACCGTTAACTGACCTCCAGACTTCCG
>JANTFU010000185.1 GCA_024763295.1 Anaerolineales bacterium | reverse complement strand
CGATGGTGAGATTGCCATCGAAGGGCGAAAACGCGCGCACTTCAACTTGCTTGCCTGGCACGAGGTTTTGTGCCTGAAGATAGCGCAAAAATTCTCCATCTTCGGCATCAACGCGCTCGATGGTCGTGGTCAGTGGCGGACGCAATGTTGAAAGCGGGATCAATGCCTTTTGGGGCATCACCAAATTCGGGTCCGGGATCGGGTCGCCGTGCGGGTCGTAAGCGGGATGCCCAAGCAGAGCATCGATCCGCGCCTCGAACGCCTCCGAGATGGCGTGTTCCAAGCGTTTGGCTTCCTCATGTACTTCATCCCAGGGAAAGCCGAGTGATTGGTGAAGATACGTTTCCAGCAAGCGATGATGCCGAATGACTTCGAGGGCGGCTTTTTCGCCTTCGGGGGTGAGCGTAGCTCCCTGCCGCTTGGCGTAAATAATTAGCGGCGGGTGGGTTTCTGCCAGGCGGTGTAGCATTCCGGTTACGGATGCGGGAGCAACGTTGAGCGCATCGGCAAGGGCGGTCGTGCTGGCTTGTCCGTTGCGGCTGAGCGCGTAAATTGCCTTGAGATAATCTTTGGTTGCGTGCGTGAGAATTTGTTTCATAGCCTTGTCTATATCTTTATTTAGGTTTGCCTAAATTAGTGTAGCGCAAAAAAAGAGCCGCGTCAAGTGCTCGATTAGACCTGGCATAAGTGTTCTAGCCGCCGTCCCCGGCGACGATATTTGTGAGAAACCCGCGCCGAGGACGGCGCAGGGAGCAGGAGAAAAACAGACTTTTAAAAGAAGCTATTGTTTTTTTGTCCTCATCCTGACTGTTGCTTCGCGCCAGTCTGTTCTTTCTAACATGGGGGAGGGTTGTGGAGTTTCTATATTTTTTAGTTCGCGGCAATCAGGATAGCCATTGCGCTCATACAGCAGACCACCACTAGTAGAAAGCCCGCAAGGATGTAGAGACTGATTTCCCGTTTTTGGGCGGCGATGGTGTTTTTCGCTAAAGCACGGACACGCGCTTTGTGGATGACAATGGAAAGCAAGACGCCCACGAAAATAGCTGCCAGTAAAATAGCGAGTATTATTGGCGTGTCGAAGTGGATCGTTAAAGACAGCGATTCGCTGCCATCGGTCGCATTCAGAGAGAGCAGTGCGCCGATTAGCAGCAGAATGCCGAAGAAGAGCAGGCTAAGCGAAACTCCCAAGACGCCGCTGCTGATGATTTGCGGCATGCTACGGGATTTTTTTGCCTCGTCGAAGGGATTGTCGTCGTTGATGTTGATGTACATGCCTTTAGGATAACGCAGATGTCGGTTTTTTGCTATTTTACTGCGAGTAGCAGCAATAGCACTCCGCAAGGATAAAATAACCGCGAATTTACGCTGATTTTCGCTAATAATCTTCTTGAAAATGCAAATCGTTGCTAAAGGGGGAGTTTTCTAAGCACCCACAATAGCCCCATGAGTTGTTTTGATTGCCTCTTGACAAGAAATTTTTTTTGCATAAAATAAAAACGAACGTTCGTTTATATTCTGGAAGAGAATACTTATGAGTGAAGAAAACGAAATTACGAAAGGCGAACGCACGCGTCAAGCGATTGTCGATGCTGCGTATGCTGTTTTTGTTGAGAAGGGCTATCACGCCGCGTCCATGCGACAGATCGCAAAGCAGGCGGGGATGGCGGTGGGCGGCATTTATAACCACTTTGCAGGCAAGGAAGAGATATTTTCTGCCGTTATCCAAACCCGCCATCCCTATAAGCGAATTTTGCCGCTTGCACTGGCTGCCGAAGGGGAAGATATTCAGACCTTTGTGCATAATGCGGGACAGGCAGTGGTCGTTGAATTGCATGATAACCCCGATTTTGTGAATTTGCTTTTTATCGAAATGCTGGAGTTTCAGGGCAAGCACATGGTCGATATTTTTCAAGATATTTATCCGCAGGTGTTGCCCCTTTTACAGCGTTTTCAGAGCGATAATGTGCGCGAGCTTCCGCCGATGATGCTGATGCGTGTTTTTATCGGTATCTTTATTGCTTATTACCTCACGGAAATATCCTTTGGCGGGGTCGGTATTCCTGCACTGACGGAAGACGCGATGCGATACTTCACGGATATTTTCCTGTATGGCGTTTTGGAGCGCTGATATGTTCAAAAGACAAGGTTGGCACTTACTTTCGTTAGTTGCATCACTGGTGATGCTTTCGTTAGTCGTTGACGAGCAATTTCTTTCGGGGGCGTTATGGGGCATCCCGACACGGGTTTGGTTCTGGGTTGCCATAGCGATACCCATTGTCCATCAGATTGTGGTTCCGCTGATTTGGCGCGCGGAACTCTACCATCAGTGGATGTCCAAAACGTTTGGCGGGCGCGGTTTTCTCATCTACAAGGTCATCTTTACGATTTTGTTTGTAGGGCGTCCGCTTTCTATTATCTTGGTCGGGATATCCAACAAAAATACCTTGCCGCTGAATCCCGTTTTGGCATACAGTCTTGCCTTTTTGCTCTTTCTGCCGGCGGCGTATGGGATCTTTTCGGTTATCAAATATTTTGGCATTGACCGTGCCTACGGCATCGACCATTTTGAGCCGGAAATTTACCGCAACAAGCCTTTTGTGAAGCAAGGCATGTTTAAATATTTCGATAACGTGATGTACGGCTTTATCTTTTTGTTGCTTTGGTCGTTGGCGTTGCTCTTTTTATCGCGTGCGGCGCTGCTGGTGGCAATCTTTAGCCATATCTATATTTGGGTGCATTTTTATTTCACCGAGTTGCCGGATATGGAATATATCTACGCGGCGCGCGAATAGGGTTTCAAATGTTATCAACTCTTTTTCAAGCACTGCTTTTGGCGTCTTCGGGGCTGCTCTCCGTTGGCTCAATCACGCTGGTTATTTTGCTGCTAATTTCTGATCGTGGCTGGCGCAATGGTTTGGGTTATGCCCTCGGATATTTCAGCGCCTATACCGCTATCGGCACAGCGGTTGTCGTTTTGGGCTATCGCGCGGCAGAAAATAGCGCGCGCGAGCCTAGTCACGTTTTTCCGCTGCTCTTGCTTTTCTTTGCGGCGCTCTTGTTTTGGATGGCGTTTCGGAATTGGCACAAGCCTGCTGCCGAAAAGCAGGATGAGCCGCGCTTCTTTACCCTTGTAGACAAAATGACGCCGCTGAAATCTTTTGGCTTTGGCGCGCTGGTTTCAGTCGTCAACTTCAAAAATTTGGCGCTTTTTTTCACTGCCCTTTCAGTGGTTGTCGTCAGCGAACTTGTTCTTGCACAGAAACTCATCATTACGCTGCTGGTAGCGTTTGTTTTTTGTCTTTCGGTCATGATTCCGGTTGGTATTTATCTGCTCTTTCCGCAAGATGCGGCAGAAATGCTTGGCGGGATGAAAGATTTTTTGAATCGGCATAGCCGCGCAATTGGCATTTATGCGCCTTTATTTTTCGGATTAATTTTCCTCTTGAAAGGAATGACAGACTTGTTATGAAAAACACAACCCCTTTTATTCTCTCTTTTTCGGATATTAGCGCCCGTGATTTGGGCTTGGTCGGTGGCAAAGGAGCCAATCTCGGCGAGATGACGAATGCCGCTTTCCCTGTTCCGCCCGGCTTTTGTGTGACGACGACTGCCTTCGAGCAGTTCATCGCCGCCAACCCCGAAGCTGATGCCCTCTACGCAGAACTCGACAGCTTGAACAGCGATCACCTCGAGCACGTCCGTGACGTGGGCGAAAAAACGCGCCAAACTTTGCTCAAAATGCCGATGCCGGCAGATATCGTCGCTGCTGTTCGACAAGCCTGGCAATCAACCGACGCGGATGCGGCTTACGCCGTGCGCTCTAGCGCCACCGCTGAAGACCTGCCAGACGCTTCCTTTGCCGGTCAGCAGGACACCTATCTCAACATTATGGGTGAAGAAGCCTTGCTTGATGCGGTGAAGCGTTGTTGGGTTTCGCTGTTTACAGACCGTGCGATTTTATATCGTGTCCAAAATCATTTTGACCACCGCGATGTGCAGCTTTCAGTTGTCGTTCAGAAAATGATTATGTCTGAGAAATCAGGCACGCTCTTTACTGCCGATCCGTTGACGGGACACCGGTATACGCTGACCATCGATGCCAGCTTCGGGCTGGGCGAGGCGTTGGTCAGCGGTTTGGTTACGCCGGATGCCTATCGCGTGGACAAACGCAGTATGACGATTATCGAGCGCCAAATTTCAGAGAAGGAAATCGCCATTTTGCCGGAGAAGGGTGGCGGTACGCGTCAAATAACGCTGGATGCTGACAAACGGAATCAAGCCGCTCTCACGGACGATCAAATCCTGTCTTTAGCCGAGATGGGCATCAAGGTCGAAGCCCATTATGGGACGCCGCAAGACATCGAGTGGGCAATATCCGAAGATAAAATCTACTTGTTGCAGGCGCGCCCAATCACGTCACTATATCCCATCGACGGATTGAAGTCTTTAGATGGCAGCTTGCGAATTTTCTTTAGTATGGGACATCAACAAAATATGACCCGTGCCATGCCGCCATTGTCTTTGTCAACTTTCGAGAAATTGCAGCCGGATTCTATGCGCGCTGATGGTGAAGTCTCTTTTCTGCGCACGAGTGGTGGACGTTTATTCGTCGATCTGACGCAGCCTTTATGCCATCCGATTTGGAAGCACGTTGTGCCGCGCGTGGCTGCCCAATTTGATGAGCTTGCGCCGCAACTCTTTGCGCAGTTGACCCAGCGACCGGAGTTTGGCGCTCCGCACAATTTACATTTCAGAGCTTCTTTTTTAAAGGGGCTTTGGGGCATTCTGCGCAGGCTTTGGAGCGGACTTTTAAGCCGTGATTTGACCAATTTTGCAGCAGAAACCAATTTGCTGATTGATGAATATATTGCGGATAAAGAAAAGCGGTTGAATGCCTACCCTCACGGGAAGGGGCAGATCGAAGCGGTTTTGGATGAATTGAAGACAGCGGCGCCCTTCATTTTACACTGGGTGCCGGAAGCCGCAGCGGGGATCGCGGCGACGCGCATTTTGCCGAAATTTGCCAAGCGCTGGCTCTCGTCCGATGAGTTAGAAGCGCTGACCTTGGGCATTCCATGGAATGTGGTCAACGAGATGAATTTGATGCTC
>JANTFU010000184.1 GCA_024763295.1 Anaerolineales bacterium | reverse complement strand
CGTGCGGTTGAGTGGGGTGGGGGAGATTATAACAGTGGTCAGTGATCAGTGATTAGGAACAATTAAATAAAGTGCAAAATTTCAGTCCCTGAGCGGAGCACTGAACGGTAGAGAAGTGCGTAGTCGAAGGGCGATTGCAGGGAACGCCGTCCTTCGACTTCAGGTCAACGACTGTTGCCTTCCGCTCAGGAGCTGGAACAACTGAAAAGGGGGTTGACTTCTCAATCGAAAATCGGATAAAATAAGAATGCTTTTGATAAGTATTATTATAATAAGCATAGACAAACTCCCATGAGTGACGATCTGACAATCTCTGACGCAATCAAACGCTACCTAAATATGGTCAAGCTGGCACGCAGTGAAAATACTGCGCGAACGTATGCGAATGCGCTGCAATTTTTTACGCAAGTTTTGGAAGTGCGCAACCACTCCCCCGAAAAGACCCCCATTTCCGAACTCACAGAGGAGGCGGTCAGTTGGACGATTTCTGCACTGAATGTCTATGCGCCAACAACGGAGCAGCTTTACCTCGCCGCACTGCGTGGCTTCTACGAATTTCTGGCTGCCGAGCGTTTAGCAGCAATTAACCTGCCCCACTTGCGTCTACTCGTCAAACAACGCGGGCGCAGAAGCGGTCAGCGCCTGCCCCAATTTCCGCGCGAGGATATTGAGCAACTACTCGCGTCTGTGGAAAGTTATGCGCAAAAGACTTTTGAGAACGAAAAAGAATACTTACGCGCAATGCGCGAGCGCGCTTTTTTAATTTTGCTCGCAGATACGGGCTTGCGCGTACACGAAGCCTGCGGTCTGCGACGCGGCGACATCGACTGGAACGAAGGTCGCGCCATCATCATCGGCAAAGGCGATAAGCAAGCGGTTGTTCGTTTTTCGTCACGCTCGCTGAAGGCGCTCAAGGATTATCTCGCCGCCCGTCAAAAGCTGGATGGCGCTTCGGGACGCCCGCTCGCCTCCCTGCCGCTCTTCGCGCGCCACGACAAAGGCGCTGGCAACAAGATCAAACCAATTACGACCGCAACGGGACGCAATATTGTTAAAGACGCTGTTGCTCGCATTCTCGGCGAGGATGCTGTCGGCAGCATCACACCGCATTCCTTCCGTCACTACTTCGTCACGACCGTACTGCGCGCCAGCGGAAATCTCAAAATGGCGCAAGAGCTGGCACGGCACAGCAATATCGCTGTCACCCAACGCTACGCCCATCTCAGCGACGATGAGCTTGATCGAGGCTACTACGAAATCTTTGAAAAGGAATAGCCGTTTCGCCAATTTTCCCAAAGGGATATCTCCCGCTCTTCATCCTGAAGGTGTTTTCGCCCGTATTGCGCAATACGCAATACGTTTTTAGCCCTGATTTTTCAAAAGGTTTAAAAAAGCGATACCTGATTGACTGCCAAAACTATTTGGACACTTTTTTACGACTGAGACCACAGAGCGCACAGAGTTTTTGAGACAAAGGAGAGAAAAACAAAATCTCATAACGGAATCAAAAAAGCGTGCTTTACTCAGCACGCTTTTGTTTTTTAGTTTCAAGCTCAATCCAAAAGGCGAACGCTTTCCGCTAATCTTTCCTCGATTTTTGCTTCGGCTTCACTCGAAGATATTTCAAGAATGACCGCCATCTCACGTGCAAATTGCTGATGCAGCGTGTCCAGTTGGCGCTCATCCATAATACTAACGTTCACCCCTTCGAGATGTTTACGAGCATTCAAATCGCGAATCAACTCCCCTTTTGCCTGAAGCGTGGCAACTTCTGCGCGCTCAGCAACTTGTTTATTGCGTACCTTGTAATTTTTCGGCAAAATATTCGGTTTCTCGCCCATCGCACGCAATGCTTTTGTTAATTTTTGTTCAGAAGAAACCGAGCGAACGTGTTCAGGGATTTGTTGAGTAGGCAACCAATAGGAGCCTGAACTGATTTTCACTCTGAAATACTGGCGCTCTTCACCACCGATATTTTTGATTTCAACACCTTCGACTTGCCCTACGCCATATTTTTTGTGGACGATCCACTCCCCTGTTTGTAAATTTTCTTCCATAAGACTTGCTCCTTGCTCCCCTGCTTGAACTTGATACACTCATTATAGCATATCGCATCGTCTTCGCCTTTGGCTTCAAACGCAACTCCTCCCTCCCCCGCTCTATTCAGTTCTACAGGCAGATAAGTGCCTGAGCAAAAAATTTCTTACTTTTTCCCTCCCCCAAGATGGCAAGCATCAAATATCAAACAAAGAAATTATGGATACACTGTATATATTCACAATTTCTTTTTACGAAAATGCTTGACAGTCCAATTTTCAGATGATAAACTCTTGGCGTGTCTAAAAAAGACATAAATTTCACGAAAGGAGCGCACGACAATGACCGTTTATAAAACCTTTATCCCCGCAGTTCGTTTTTTGCTGCCTTGTAGTGCGCCTATTCACCGCTAGACGAATAGACTCTGTCGTTTTTCACGCCACGATGCGCATTGCACATCGTGGCTTTTTTTTTCTAGTTCTCCAAGGAACCCATCATGGACAAAGTGCTTACTTTTGACTTCCGCCAAACTATCGCCAAAAACCGCCTAAAAGGTCTTTGGAAAATGATGGTTGATTACCGTCTGCCGTATGTTGGCGCAACGGTCGCGTTAGCGATTTCTGCGACCGCCAAAACCCTCACGTATCTCTTACTGCGTTATTTTGCGGACGTGCTAACCGGCGACGCTCAGCCTCTCAATGACAATCTTTCACACACCTTCGTATGGATTGCATTGGGCTTTATTGGCTTGGCGCTTTTTGAAGGCGGCTTTTCATTCGTCTCGGGACGTCTGGCAGCTTATACCGCAGAAGGGATCGCCCGCCGTTTGCGCGACTTTCTCTTCGATCATATTCAGCGTTTGAGTTTTTCGTATCATGGCAGCACGCCAACCGGCGATCTGATTGAGCGCGTCACATCGGATGTCGATGCCGTGCGGCGTTTCTTTAGCGAGCAAGCCATCGGCGTGGGACGCATTGTCTTGATTTTCATCATCAACTTCACCGCCCTGCTGCGCCTAAACGCTAAACTGGCATGGATTTCAATTATCGTCATTCCTTTCATGCTTTGGGTTTCGATGTGGTTTTTCAAACGTGTCACGAAACGCTACGAAGCGTATCAAGCTCAAGCGACGATCCTTTCTACGACCTTGCAAGAGAATTTGAGCGGTGTACGCGTTGTAAAAGCTTTTGCACAACAGGACTATGAAAAGGATAAATTTGAAGGTGATAACTGGGAAAAGTTCCAGCGCGGACGCAAGTTGCTCCTAATGCACTCGCTCTTTTGGCCCCTCTCTGATCTAGTGCTTGGCGCACAGATGCTGGGCGGTTTCATTTTCGCGGCAATCATGGCGATTAATGGCGAGATCACCGTCGGTACTTACCTCGCATACGTCGGTTTGGTTGCGTGGCTCATTTGGCCCATCCGCAACCTCGGGCGTTTGATTGTGCAAACGTCCACCGGACTGGTTTCGTACGGGCGTTTAATGGAAATCACAAAACAGGACCGGGAACCCCTCACCGAGGGCAAATACCAACCCAAAGGTCATCTGCGTGGCGAAATCGTTTTTGAAGATGTTTCCTTTGTTTACGATGACGACAAATCCGATGGGACGCCCGTCCTGAAAAATATATCCTTCAAATGCGAAGCGGGACAAGCGATTGCCCTGCTTGGGTCGACCGGCTCGGGCAAAACTTCGCTGGTCAACTTGTTACCGCGCTTTTACGACTACACGAGCGGCTCTGTGCGCGTGGACGGCGTGGAACTGCGCGACTATTCACGCGAGTACATGCGCGCAGAGACCGGCATTGTAGAACAGGAACCGTTTTTGTTCTCGCGCTCAATCCGCGAAAATATCACTTACGGCGTGGGACGCAAAGTCACCGACGCCGAAATCGAAGAGGCGGCACGCGCAGCGGCGGTGCATGATGTGATTATGACCTTCCCCGATGGCTACAAAACGCTGGTCGGTGAAAAGGGCGTGACACTCTCCGGCGGGCAGAAGCAGCGCGTGGCAATTGCACGCACACTGCTAAAAAATCCACATATCCTGATTTTGGATGACTCGACTTCATCTGTGGATATGGAAACCGAAGCCGAAATTCGCACCGCACTAAATAACCTGATGGAAAACCGCACGACTTTCATCATCGCACACCGTATCCAGTCGGTGATGGTTGCTGACTTGATTTTGGTGCTCGATAAAGGCGAGATTGTCCAAGCCGGCACGCACACAGAGTTACTCGCCGATGAAAACGGCATGTATCGCGAAATCTATGAGATACAAACGCGTATCGACGCCGAAGTTGAGAAAGAAGTCTCTATTGCTTTCTAAATGTTGCGTGTTGCGTGGTTCGTAAGATTTCAAAACACGCAACACGCTACAGGAGTTAAATATGTCAGAAGATATTGAAAAAATCGAACTCGAAGAAGAAGAACATACCAGCGAATTAACGATGCCCGTGCTGAAACGCATTATCGGGTTGCTGAAGCCGCATAAATGGTGGGCAATCGGTTTTTTTGTTGCCATCGCCGTTACCGCTGGTTTAGACGGTTTCTTTACCTTTATTAATAAAAACATCATCGATCAAGGCATTGCGGCAAAAAACACGCAGCGTATGCTGGAACTCGCCGGCGTTTATGGCGGATTCATCGTCGTGCAAGCGGTGATGGTTTTCAGTTTTGTCTATTTGGCGGGCGTGCTCGGCGAGCGCATTCAATATGACCTGCGCAAAATGATGTTTGAGCATCTGCAAGACCTGTCACTCTCATATTACAGCCAGAACTCGGTCGGACGGCTCATGTCGCGTATGACCTCCGACTCGGGGCGCGTTGCCGACCTAATGACTTGGGGCTTACTCGACGTCACCTGGGCATTTACCAGCATCACCACATCCGTCGTCTTTATGGCGATCATTAATTGGCGGTTGGCGCTGATCGTCTTTGCCATCATCCCGATACTGGTCTTTGTCGGCGTGCGCTTCCGCAAATATATTTTGGTCGAATTCCGCCGTTCGCGGCGCGCCAACTCCAAGATCACGGGCGCCTACAACGAAAACATCACCGGCGTGCGTGTGGTCAAGGCGCTCGGTCG
>JANTFU010000183.1 GCA_024763295.1 Anaerolineales bacterium | reverse complement strand
GTCGAAGGACGGCGTTCTCTGGAGAAATCGCCCTTCGACTACGCACTTCTCTATCATCGTTCAATGCTCCGCTCAGGGACTGAAATTTTGCACTTTATTGTATCTTTATTCCTTAGCGCAACCCAAGCACTTCGTAAACAGTGATGGGCTTTGATTTTCCCTTGACTTCAAGGGCGTCTAATTTATCGACATAAATATATTTCTTCACGCGATTGTAAGCTTCTTCGCTGATTAGAATTTGGTTTTTGCGCGAGTTTTCCTGAATGCGTTTGGTGGTGTTCACGCTGTCGCCGATGGCAGTGTATTCAATCTTTTTCTCAGTGCCAATCAGACCCAAAACCGCTTCGCCGTAGTGGATGCCAACCCCAAATCCAAGATGCGCTTCCTTAGGCAACTCGGTATAAAGTTCTTCGATAGCGCTGCGGATATTGAGCGCGGTACGCACGGCACGCAGAGTGTGATCGGACTGACGGATAGGAGCGTTATACCAAGCCATAACGGCATCACCGAGGAATTTATCGACCGTGCCTTCTTCGGCAAGGACAGCTTCCGCAGCAGCGGCGAGATAACGATTGAGCACGGAAACCAAATCTTCAGGGCTTTGTTTTTCGCTGTAACTGGTAAAACCGCGAATATCCGCAAACAAAATTGTGATGTCTGCGCGCTTGCCTTCCATTTGAAGGCTTTCGGGATCAAGTTGTTGGATCACTGCGGGCGAGACCATACGCTCAAAAAGGCGGCGCTGGGCTTCGAGCGCTTTTCGCTCGGTTAGGTCGTCAAGCACAATCGCAACGCCTTGTGTATTTTGATTGGCATCTTTAAGCGGAGAGAGATTCAAACGCCAGTCGACTGTGCCGCGTTCCGGCAGTGTATGCCGAAATTCAAGGTCGGCGATTGGCTCGTCGCTCTCACGCATTTTCGCAAGATAGGGAAGTAAATCGCCTGCCAGCGACGGAACGATCTTGTCAAGTTGCTGCCCGATAATCTGCGGCGTACGCTGCCCTAAAATGGCTTCGGCGGCTTTATTACAGAGCGTGATTTGGTCTTGGACATCAGCGGTAATCACGCCGCTCGCGATGGACGAGAAGATATTGTCCATCAGGTTTTTGAGTTCGGTCACTTCCGCGAGGGTATGGCGCAGAGAAGTAAACAAACGCGCATTCTCAATGGCGATAGCGACCTGATTAGCAAAGGTCGAAAGCACACTGCGCGAGGCTTCTGTAAAAATTCCTGTGCGAATGCGGTTGTCGGCATAAATCACGCCAATTAATTCGTTTCTCACCTTCAACGGCACGCACAAAATCGAGCGCATATTGTGAGCAATAATGCTCTCTTGTGCCCCAAAGCGCGGATCTTCCTGCGCGTCAGTCGTCAGGATCGACTCGCCGCTCTCAATTACGCGGTTAATAATTGTTCGGCTGGTGGCAGATTCTTGCGAATTGATCGATTCTTGTTCCCAGTTACGCGCCGTGCGGATAATCATCTCGCCATCGGTGTCGCGTAGCATCAAGAAGCCGCGCTCGGCGCTAATCATGCGAATAACGGTGTCCATCGCAATGCGCAGGACTTCGTCCACTTCCAGCGACGAATTCACCATTTGGCTAATATTTGCCAGCGCAACCATATTTTCGAGTTCTTCTTCAGCAGCAGCGCTTTTACGACTGAGCTTATATAAAAGCCGCTCCACTTGCGAAAGCTCGTCAATCACATTACGCGGCACACCGATCGCTTTCGTGCGCACGGTGGCGCTCAAGCGTCCTACTTGTCGGCTCAAGCCCAAAATTTGATCTTTAAGATTTAGTTGTGATGTATCTTCTTCGACCATCTTATACTCCTGTTGTATAAGCGTTAGAACTTTCTTTTTATGGTCGCCCAGAAAATCGTCTTACTGGCGCGGCGGGCGGCATCCAAATCCCCGGCACGAGGGGAGAAAACTGTCTTTTCATGTTCGGCGGTCAGGCGCAAAATTTCGCGTTCCTGTAAAGGCAAAAGCCCAATCAATTTCTGCGCGCGCTCACGCGGGGTTAGTTCAGCAGAAGGATTGCCATCCAACCAACGCAGGCTACGGTTGATGACATCAAAGGCGCGTTCTATTGGGTCAGCTTCGAGACGGAAAAGCCAATCTTGCAACCAACGGGGCACTTTTTGCTGGCGCTCTTCATAAAAACGGATGAAGAACCGCAAAACGCGCCTGAGATAGGCATGTCTCCGGTTAAGTTGCCAAAGCCCGAAGAGAAGCCCTACCGTTATAGTAATAATCATACCCCAAAAGAGCGCCGTTGGATGATTTTTTTGGGCATCTTCGGGGTTAAGTACGCCACTTAGCTCATTCGAGTCTTGCGGTGAGGGGATGGGCAACTCTTTCTCATCGGGGCGTCCGTCGTCAACTTCTTCTTCGGGGTGGTTGTTGAGCGCTTCGAGTTCGATAATTTCACCTTGTGGACGTGTCAGAGCGCCCTGACTGGTGGTTGGTTCAAATTCGACCCAGCCCACGCCGGGAAAATAAACTTCGACCCAGGCATGGGCATCCTTTTGTAAAACCAAATAGTTCCCGTCATCGGTTTTGCTGCCCTGAGCAAAGCCAACCGCCAAACGTGACGGAATGCCGAGCGAGCGGAGCAGAATCACTTCAGCGGAGGCGAAATAATTGCAATAGCCTTCGCGCAAATCAAAGAGAAACCATGCCAGCGGATCGCGATCTTTGGGCGGTGTGGGAAGATTGGCGTTATAGGAAAATTCGCGCCGTAAATAGCTGGTGATCAGAATCGCGCGGTCGTAGGGATTTTCGCTCACGCCAACCAAATCGCGCGCCAACTGTGGAATTTCAGCGGGCAGCTTCATGGGCAATTGCAGATAGCGCTCGCTGACCCAAGCGGGATAGTCGCTGCTGGCAGCCCGCAATTCGACAATGCTCGGCGCGAGGGGAGCGGCTTTAACGAGATAGGTTTCATCACCGCGCACACTGCGAACAGCGCGTAGCATGTTCAGGTCACGGGCGTCGTCGGGCGGTTCCATATAACCGGCGTAGCTATCCAGATTAATCCAATAAGCATTGGCGGGGCGCAGCATATCACGCATCTGTGGTGATTTATTTACGAAGGTAAACGTGCCCAAATTTTTGCGCGGCGGAATGGAAAGCAGCGGGCTGCCCGCCGCCAGCTTTTCAGTACGGCTGCCCTGTGCAGATGTCCACGCGCCGTTGATGTAGGTGTCGTAACTGCGGATGCGCCAATAATAGCGCGGCGGGCGGCTTTCGATCTCTGCGGGGACGCTGATAATCGCAACGGGATTAGTGCCTTGAATGGCGCTGTTGCCAAGCGGCATGGCGGCACCATAGATGGATGCGGTCTCGTCTTCAAAAGCGTTATCAATAGAAGAGAAGAGATTGTCGAGGTTGCGGCGTGTGCGCTCGAAGTTTTGCGCGGTGTGCTCCCACCAGTCGGCGACGGTTTTCCACTCACTTTGAGAAGCGGGTAAGTTCCAGGCGAGCAGCAGCAGTGCGGCAACCGCCAACGTGGTAAAAATGCTGACATCGAGCTTGGCGTCTGGAATCAGGAAAAGGCGTTGACTTTTCCAGCGGCTGCTTTTTTCGAGGTAATTGAGACGCGCAAGAAGAAGTAGCGCAAAGAAGAAATAAAGCCCGACCATCCAGAGCTTTGATTCGAGTTGGAAATCGTAATATTGGACAATTAGGACGATGAGCGTGCTGGGCAAAAGGGCTGCCAAGCCGTTTTTGTGTTTTGTGAGCGCAAAGACTGCGTAGAGAGCAACCAGCCAGAAGAGCAGACTGAGCAAGCTGAGGGCGATGAGTGGATCGTTGATTGGCTTGCGCGCGAAAAAGGTGTTGAAGGCGCTCTCAAAGCGGCTGCTCATTTCGAGCAAGCGTAATTGCGTGGGGAGTTCTGGTGAAATGCGGCGATAAATCAATAAAGGGAAAAAGGCGAGGCTGTAACCCAATGAAAGTAAGAGGATGCCCCACTTTTTAAAGCGACTGTAGTTGAATGCAAATCCAAAGAAAAGCCCCCAGCGCGTTGCCGCTGCGATGAGAGGCATGTTCGGCAGCCAGTCGGTGGCAACCAAACGCGCGGCGGCTAACAAGATGGTAAAGACCAGCAAGATCATCGAGAGCGGATCGTAAGGACGCGGTTCGCTTTTTTTCATGTCATCAGTGTACAACGAATAGGGGCGTATCGCAAATACAGTGAAGGGGGAATCCTACTGCTAGATTTCTAGATTCTAAGAAACGGTTTGAAGAGTATTCCCTTTCACCAACGCAACCCTCGTAAAAGATAAAATAACCGCGAATTTGCGCCAATCTACGCTAAAAAATATTCTTAAAAGCGCAAATGATTAGCGAAAATTCGCGCAGATTGGCGGTTAAAAAGAGATTTAAAACAGCTTCTAACAAAATTCAGCTTGCGGCAAAACTCAAGCGGACTATAATACAGCCAGATTTAACCTTCAGGGCAGGGTGAGGCGCAACGCGCCAATTCCCGATCGGCGGTAAAGCCCGCGAGTGTTGCGCTGATAACACATGACCCGGTGAAACTCCGGAGCCGACGGTATAGTCCGGATAGAAGAAGGCAGCAGAGCGCATTTTGCGCTGTGTTTTGCTATCCATGCCCTGCGATATTGCAGGGCTTTTTTTATGAATATCAATCTCACAAAAACGCTCAAAAAAACACCGCCGCGCGCCGTAAATTTTCTCTCCGCGCTCTTTTCCATGCTGCTTGCATTGGGATTTTGGCAACTTTTAACCACATTAACCGACCTCCCTGCCTTCATCCTCCCCACACCGACAAACGTCTGGATACGCTTCGCGCGCGCTCTCTCGGATGGCAGCTTGATACACCACTTCGGCGTGACGCTCGGCGAGGTACTTTTGGGGCTGTTAAGTGGTGCCACAGCCGCTACCGTGCTGGGATATTTGCTCGCAAAATCCCCGTTATTTGAGCGCATACTTGCCCCTTACCTCGTCGCTAGCCAAGCTGTGCCGGTAGTCGCCATTGCGCCATTATTGGTCATCTGGTTTGGACCGGGCATCTTCTCGAAAATCTTGATCTGCGCGCTGATCGTCTTCTTCCCCGTTTTGGTGAACACCGTCGTTGGCGTGCGGGATGTCCCAGCGCCGC
>JANTFU010000182.1 GCA_024763295.1 Anaerolineales bacterium | reverse complement strand
CCTAAAGAGCGCGTTTTGCTTTAATTACCAACGATTCCCCGGTAACAACATCACCCCTAGGTAGATAAAAAGCAGGCTTGCAAGAATGAATAAAAACGTGTTGCGGTGATAAACCCCCGCCGCGCTATTGCGCCATTTACGCGGCAAATGTGCAAGCGCCACAGCTATAATCAACATTGCCATGTGCTCAAAATGTTGACGTGTATACAAACCAAAACTAATTAACAATGCGATGCCCAAAAGCATTTGCGCATCCAGTAAACCGCTGTACATCGCATTCAAAATTCTGGCGGGTTTTGGAAAATACTGTTTCGTCAGCCAGCCATTGCCGAACAAGATTAATGCCGCCAAAGCGACCAAAACAATCAGCCAGCGCAATCCCGAATGCGCATGAAAAAGGATAAGTGTGAAATTGACGCTATCCATAAATCTCTCCTGAAACCTTTTCGAGTAAAATTACGTCGTACCCATTGGAGGCAAAAATGAGCTATGAAACTATTCTAACCGAAGTAAAAGAGAAAGTCGGCATTATCACCCTAAACCGCCCGCAAGCGATGAACGCCCTCAACAGCGACCTGATGACTGAGTTGATCGAAGCCCTGCTTGACTTCGACATCGACGAAGAGATTGGCGCGATTGTAATCACGGGCAGTGAGAAGGTCTTCGCTGCCGGCGCAGACATCAGCGAGATGGCAGAAATGTCCGCCGTTGAGATGCTGACAAGCAGCTTTGTGGAACTTTTCGATGGCATTCGCGATATTAAAAAACCGATTATTGCCGCCGTTTCAGGCTACGCTCTCGGCGGTGGCTGCGAACTGGCAATGGCGTGCGATATGATTGTCGCTTCCGAAAAAGCCAAATTCGGACAGCCGGAAGTTAATCTCGGCGTGATTCCCGGCGCGGGCGGAACACAACGCCTCACCCGTGCAGTTGGCAAGGCGCTTGCCATGGAAATGGTGCTTAATGCCAGAAATCTTTCTGCCCAAGAAGCCCTCGAATTTGGTCTCGTTAACTACGTTGTCCCCGTCGAAGAATATCTCGACAAAGCCCTCAAACTCGCCAAGCGCATCTCCGTTCGTGCGCCGCTGGCTGTGCGGCAGGCAAAAGCCTCCGTTAACAAAGCCTACGAGCTTTCGCTAACAGAAGCACTTGCGTTTGAACGCAACGCTTTTTACTTCCTCTTCGCCACTGAAGACCAAAAAGAAGGCATGCAAGCCTTCACCGAGAAACGTTCTGCAAAGTGGCAGGGAAAGTAAAGCTAAGCTCCTCGAGTATTTAGCAAAAACCGAGTATTTTCAAAATACTCGGTTTCTTTTTTCCCGTTATAATCGGGCAGTTATGAAGATATTAACCGTCCTTACCTATTACCGTCCCCACACCTCGGGGCTAACCATCTACGCCGAACGCTTGGCAAAAGCCTTTGTCGCGCGCGGACACGAAGTGACCGTGATGACCACTCAATTTGAGAAGGATTTGCCGCGCGAAGAGATCATCGACGGTGTGCGGATCGTGCGTGTGCCGGTCGCTTTTCGCGTCAGTAAAGGCGTAATCGCTCCCACCTTCGGCTTGGTTGCCACCAAATTAGTGATGCAGCACGATGTAATTCAGTTGCACCTACCCCAATTCGACGCGCCGGGCGTTGCCTTTCGTGGACGCCTTTTCGGCAAACCCTCCGTCCTGACCTACCACTGCGATCTCGATATGCCGCCCGGCTTCTTCAACCGCATCGTCAACGCTGTTGTGGATTTCCAAAACAACATGGCTGGGATGTTGGCAAACCGCATCGTCACGTACACGCAGGATTATGCCGATCACTCTCCCTACCTTTCGCGCTACAAGCACAAACTGCGCACCTTCCTGCCGCCCGTCGAACTGCCCAAAGTCAGCGACGATGCGGTCACGGCTTTCGCCAAGCAACATAAAGTTGCAGAACGGCGTCCCGTCATCGGTATGGCGACCCGTTTCGCTGCCGAAAAAGGCGTCGAAATCCTGCTGGATGCGATGCCTGCCATTCTTGAAAAATATCCGCGTGCACAGGTGCTTTTTGCCGGGCAGTATCAAGCCGTCTTCAGCGAACAAGCCTACGCCGACCGCTTAATGCCGCGCATCAAGAAATATGAAGAAAGCGGACACTGGACATTCCTTGGCGTCCTCAACCCCGAACAGATGGCAGCCTACTATCCCGCCCTCGATGCGCTCGTTGTCCCCTCGCTGAATTCAACCGAAGCCTTTGGGCTTGTCCAAATCGAAGCGATGCTGAATAACGTCCCCTGCGTGGCGTCGGCATTGCCCGGTGTGCGCCAGCCCGTCAAAATGCACAAGATGGGCGAAGTCGCCGCCATCGGCTCTGCGGATGAACTTGCTGAAGGGCTGCTCAAGATTTTTGCGAACAAAGAAAACTATCGCTGCGATACCGCTGCCTTAGCGCAGACGTATGACCCCGACAGTGTGGCGATTGAGTACGAGAAGATGTTTGCGGAATTAGGCGTCAGGTAATCAGGGATTTAGGGAGTAGGTAAAACGGTAAATCCTTCTTCTGCAAAGTGATTGTCGAAAGTAAACGCTTCTGTAATCCCAAAATTCTGCATTGTATTAAAAGCGGAATTGTCTACAAGGCTTAATTGTCGCCGATTTGCAGTCAATACTCTTTCAAGCGATAGAATGTGTTTTTTTTCGTCTATCCAGTCAATCTCAATATGTGGCAGAATATTCTCGTTCAGTTCTCGGATCGCATCCAAACCGATTCGGTTTTGAATAACGGCGACGCTTTCGACAAGAACATAGCTATTCGTGATTAGGTCTTCATTTGCAGTGAGTAATGAAATCCACGTGTCGATAGCTTTCTCATGGAAAATATCGGCTTTATCTAAAAGCGCAAGAAAAGCTGAAGTATCGATGAGTATCATTCCATTGCCGCCTGTACAAAATAATCGTCGTGATTGACAGAAAGGTCTGTTTTACCTTCTCTATCCTGAAATTGAATTTTTCCTGCCTGAATACTCAAAACGAAATTTAGCGCACGTTGGCGCAATTCTTCTCGGCTAGGTTTTTCTTTTTTCTCGATAAAATTATCAACACTACGCCGAATGAGCGTTGCCATCGAAACATTATATTCAGCTGCCATTTCTTTTAGCGTATGATACTGTTTTTCTTCCAGTTGAATTTGCGTGCGGATCATAATAAATCTCCAGAAGTGTAATCGGTTTGAGAGAAAAGTGATTACACTTTCAGTATAGCACAAAAGCAAAACGTGAAGACGTGAAACGTGAAACGTGAATTCTTAAATCATCACGTTTTACGTTTCACATTTCAGGAATACCAATGACACCAAAAGATTATCTCTTTCTCCACCTCCGCGACCTCCCCTACTTCCGCGCCCTCGTGCGGGGTGTGGAGGCGACCTATTACCAAGACCTCGATCTGCCCGCGCCGACCCTCGACGTGGGCTGCGGCGACGGTCATTTCACACAGCTCACTTTTGACCGCAAACTCGATGTCGGACTTGATCCTTGGCACGGACCGATCCACGAGGCGGGCACACGGCATGTGTACGAATTGCTCATCGAGGGCGACGCTGCGCAGAGTCCTTTCCCAGACGGGCATTTTGCCTCTGCGTTGAGTAACTCGGTACTCGAGCATATTCCCCACATCGATGCTGTTTTAACGGAAACAAGCCGCACGTTAAGAGCGGGCGCGCCCTTCGTCTTCTGTGTTCCCAACGAACGCTATTTATCCGAACTCGATATCCCCCGCCGCCTGCGTCAAATCGGTCTGAAAAAATTGGCAGATTTATATACAGAGTGGTTCCGTTTTATCTCGCGCGTCGAACATGCGGATGGTCCCGAAGTTTGGGAAAAGCGCCTGAACGCCGCCGGTTTTGAGTTGGTGCGTTGGTGGCACTACTTCCCGCCCGCTTCGATGCGTGTGCTAGAATGGGGGCATTATTTTGGGCTGCCCTCGCTGATTGTGCATGTTCTCACCCGCAAGTGGCTGCTCGTCCCCAAACGCTGGAATTTGTGGCTGACGGAGAAATTCGTGCGCCCATACGCCTCGGCAGAACCCGTTGATGATGGGACGTTTACTTTTTATATTGCGCGAAAAAAATAACGCCAGCCCCTGAGCGGAGGGCTTTGTGGTAGCAAAGCACGCAGTCGAAGGGCAGCATTTTCTAGAACCGTCCTTCGACTACGGCTTCGATACGCCCCTCACTTCGTTCGGAGCTACTCAGCCTCCGCTCAGGAACTGGACGCTACCTGACACTTAAACACATGGCACATAATAACGCCTTCAACAAAGACTACTTTTCAACAAACACCTACGAAAAGGTGAGCTTCGCCAAGTACAGCATGTACTGGTGGTCGAACCGCTTTAACGCCATCCTTGCTCGCCGCTACGGGCAGCACGGCGCTCGCCTGCTTGAAATTGGCTCAGGGATGGGGCATCTGATTGGCTCGCTCGAACCCAATTTTGAGACCATTGCGCTGGATGTGAACCACTGGGCGTTGCTGCAATCTCGTGATGTTGCGCCAAATACGGGATTAAACGTCGGCTCGGCGGAACGGCTGCCCTTTGCGGATGCGAGCTTCGGCGTGGTCATCATCAAGCACGTCGTCGAACACTTACGCGACCCGGAACTTGCTATCTCCGAATTGGGCAGGGTGCTTGCCCCAAACGGGATTCTGCTCCTCGCCACCCCCAACCTAGGATCGCTGCTCAAACCCCTCAAAGGCGACCGCTGGATCGGCTATCAAGACCCGACTCATATTGCATTAAAAGAACCCGAAGAGTGGCTTTCGCTCATCGAAGGGGCAGGTTTCAAATTCCGTAAAGTCTTCTCAGACGGTTTTTGGGACGTGCCCTACATCCCCCTCATCCCGCCGATGCTGCAAAAGCTGGTTTTCGGCTCGCTGGGCGGTTTTCAGGCGATTGTTGGCATCCCCTTTTTGCCGATGCGTTGGGGGGAGAGTATTTTAGTGATTGCTGAGAAAAACGCTTAACCACAAAGAGAAAACTATTGAAAAAAAGGAAGCACAATGAGTCTACAGCCAAAGCCCGATTCTAAAAAATATACAGACTTAATTGCTGAGATACAAAAAGGCGAAATCAAAATCCCCAAGTTTCAGCGAGATTTTGTGTGGAGTATAGAA
>JANTFU010000181.1 GCA_024763295.1 Anaerolineales bacterium | reverse complement strand
TCGGATCTTGCTTATCGGTGGCGGGGCAGACCTCGACACAGAGTTGGCAACCGGTGCAGTCTTCGGGGGCAATCTGGATGGTGTATTTTGTTTCAGGGAATTCTTTGAACTTCGCGTCGATACTCTTGAAGGTTTCAGGAGCGTTTTCGAGCAGTGCCGGTTCGTAAACTTTTTGGCGAATGACGGCGTGCGGACAAACGAAGGTACATTTACCACACTGAATACAGAGGTCATCTTCCCAGACGGGGATTTCAAGCGCGAGGTTGCGTTTTTCCCACTGAGTGGTGCCAGAAGGATAGGTGCCGTCGGCGGGCAGGGCGCTGACGGGCAGGTCGTCGCCGTGACCTTCGATCATCTTGCCAAGCACGTCTTTGACGAATTCGGGAGATTCTTCGGGAACGGGCAGGCGGCGGGTCAGTTTGCTGGTGACTTCTTTGGGATAGTCAACCTGATAAAGGTGCGCCAATGCTTGGTCTACTGCGGCGTAGTTCTTTTGAACGACTGCTTCACCACGTTTGCTATAGGTTTTCTTGATGGCAATCTTGATGGCTTCGATCGCTTCGTCTTTTGGCAAGACGCCGCTGATGGCGAAGAAACAAGTCTGCATAATGGTGTTGATGCGCACGCCCATGCCGGTTTCGCGAGCGACTTCATAACCATCGATGACGTAGAATTTCAAATCCTTTTCGAGGATGTTTTTCTGATCTTCGGCGGGGATATGATTCCAAACTTCGTCGGCGCTAAAGGTGCTGTTGAGCAGGAAAACGCCGCCGGGTTTGACATATTTGGTCATGTCGATCTGTTCGAGGAAGTTGAACTGGTGGCAAGCCACAAAGTCTGCTTCGCTGATTAGATACGGGGCATGAATTGGTTCAGGACCAAAGCGCAAGTGCGAGATGGTCTTGGCACCCGCTTTGCGGGAGTCGTAGACGAAGTAGCCCTGAGCGTAGTTGTCGGTTTCTTCACCAATAATCTTGATCGAGTTCTTGTTCGCACCAACGGTACCGTCAGAGCCAAGTCCGAAGAAGAGTGCGCGGATGGTGCTGTCGCTTTCGATAGAGAAGCTGGAATCGTAGGCAATGCTCTTTTTGCTGACATCGTCTTCGATACCGACTGCAAAGTGGTTCATCGGGACGTCTTTTGCCATTTCGTCAAAGACACCTTTGACCATTGCGGGGGTGAATTCTTTGGAGGACAGACCGTAACGACCACCAATCACTTTTGGCATTTCGGTAAAGGGAGCGTTTCCGTCGGAAAGACCTTCTGCAAGGGCGGTCATCACATCTTGGTAAAGCGGTTCGCCGGTTGCACCGGGTTCTTTGGTGCGGTCGAGGGTGGCAACCACTTTGACGGTAGCGGGCATTGCCTCGAGCAGATGTTTGACGGAGAAGGGGCGGTACAAGCGAACGCGTACAACACCAATTTTTTCGCCTTGTGCGTTGAGTGCTTTAACGGTTTCCGCTACGGTTTCGCCGCCAGAGCCTAAAATAACGATAACACGTTCAGCATCCGGAGCGCCAACGTAGTCGAAGAGTTTATATTCACGTCCAACCTGAGCTGCGAATTTATCCATCATTTCCTGAACGATCTCAGGAGTCGCATCATAATACGGGTTGACGGTTTCACGAGCCTGGAAGAAAACGTCCGGATTCTGCGCAGTACCACGAATAACGGGGCGGTCAGGTGAAAGACCACGTGCGCGGTGTTCGTGGACGAGTTTATCGTCGATTAGTGCTCGAATATCTTCATCTGCTAAAATTTCGATCTTGGCAATTTCATGCGAAACGCGGAAACCTTCAAAGAAGTGTACAAAAGGTACGCGAGCTTTCAGGGTTGCGGCTTGTGCAATTAAGGCAAAGTCGTGTGCTTCTTGCGTGGAGCCGGAAGAGAGCATGGCAAAACCGGATGAGCGCACACCCATGACATCGGAATGGTCGCCGAAAATGGAGAGCGCCTGTGCTGCTATCGAGCGTGCAGCGACATGGAAGACGGTAGAAGTCAACTCACCGGCAATTTTGTACATGTTCGGCAGCATCAAAAGCAAGCCTTGGGATGCAGTAAAAGTGGTGGTCAGCGAACCGGTTTGCAGTGCGCCATGCACAGCCCCGGCAGCGCCACCTTCGGCTTGCATTTCAACAACGAGCGGGGTCGTGCCCCAAATATTTGTCTGCCCTTTGGCTGACCACGCATCTGCCAACTCACCCATCGGGGTGGATGGCGTAATGGGGTAGATTGCAATTACCTCATTGGTTCGATGCGCGATATTGGCGGTAGCTTCGTTACCGTCAATGGTTGCGATTCTTCGTTCCATAAAAGATACTCCTTTTTCAACGCGCCCTAAGCGCATTGCAGAATTGGTAAAAACATTCAATCTAACAAATAAGTGTACCGCTATTGTCCGATTTGCGAAAGTTACCTATGACTAAAAAATAATTGCGACTTGTCATAGTTTAGCAGGACATAATTAGCGAGTTTTTTAACGCTATCTATTTTAGATAAACGGATAAATGCGAGCGTGCCATTAAAAGGGCTGCCAGCGTCTTCGCATCCGGAATTTTGCCTGTTTCCGCCATCGATAGTGCCTGCCCAACCGGAAATTTTTCCAGCGCCAAAAACTCATCTTCATCGGGGTCGAGGGCATCCTCGTAGAGTTCGGTGGCGAGATATACGCTCATCAATTCGGTTGAGTAACCCGGCACGAGAAAAAAATCACCCAGCGCAAGCATTTTTTTTGCACCGTATCCCGTTTCTTCGCGCAGTTCACGCTCGGCGCATTCAAGGCGGGGTTCATTGGGACCGTCTAGCGTTCCGGCGGGCAGTTCGAGTAACTCGGTCTGTGCGGCATGGCGATATTGCCGCACGAAGAGAATATTGCCCTCAGCGTCAATCGGAATGAGCACGACCGAACCATAATGCCCAATAATATCAAAATAAGTCTCCCGTCCACTCGGCGTGCGCATCGTATCGCGCTGAATGGAAAAAGCGCGCCCCTGAAAGACTTTTTCAGACTTTAATAATTCAAATTTCATCAGACACTCCAGACATAGAAACACCCAAGAGAAAGAAAGTTCCTTCTCTTGGGTGCTTAGTGAAATCCATGCTAAAAACTTAGGGGATTTGCAGCGATGTACCGGCTGCAACAACATCGGGATTGCTGATCCCGTTCATTGAAACGATTTTTGCCGGGTCTACATCACCAAAGAAACAGGCAATCGCATAAACATTGGTCGTTTCGGGCACAACGTAAGTGACGGGGTGCGTGTTGCGCGCACGGTCATAGGGGAAAGGTTTGCCCGTCTGTGGGATGGTGAGTGTTAAGCCGGGCTGAAGGGCGTTGGCGTTGGTGGTAGAAATACCGCTGGCGCTCAAAAGCTCGCTAGGATCAACATTGAAGCGGCGCGCGATACAGTAGGGGAATTCACCCTTTTTAAGGGTATAGGTTGGGGGCAGGTTGCCCGTATCCACACTGGGGATTGGGGTGGCTGTTGAAATAACCGGCGCTTCGGTTGCGGGCGCTTCGGTGGTTGCGGCAACAGCTGCTTCGGTTTCTGTGGTTGCCTCAGTAGAAGGCTCGGCTTCAGGGGCAACTTCTGTCTCATTAGTTGCATCGGCTGCTTCATTTGGTACGGCAGTTTCTGCAACCGGCTCGGCGCCAGTGCTCATAGCCTGAGCGGTCGCCGTTTGTGCACCGGCTTCAAAGACGCTTGCCATATCGGCGGGCAGTTCTTCGGGGAACGCGGTACCGTCAATGGTCGGGGTTGCCAAAGCCTGATTCTCGTCGGTGGGGGCGTACGACCGATTGCAGCCGCTCGTTATAACCGCCATGAGAATGAAGGCAAATATGAGAATGAAAAGTGATTTTTTGTGCGCCATGCTGCGTCTCCTTCTTCAATAAAACCCACCTGCATTTCGTGTAGAACAGGTGTTTCGGAATGATGGTAGCACAACAATATACCCCCGTCAAGCAGACCAAAATGGTGAATTTTGGGTAGAAAAGCACTTTTTTAGCTGTGTTATTTTGTCTTCCTGTTGCTTTTGTGATAGATTTATTTTCCATTAATTTCGGAGATTTTTTATGGCATATCCGGTTCCCGCAAAAGAAATTCGTAAAGAGATCGTTATCCACGCTTCACGCTTTATCGCTACACTGTCACCGGTTTTCAGTGTGGATGAAGCCAAAGCCTTTATTGCTCGCATCCGCACGGAGTTTAGCGATGCCACCCATCATGTGCCTGCCTATTTGGTTGGGGGTGGCAATTCTGTGCTAGCGCACGCCTCCGATGATGGGGAGCCTTCAGGCACAGCGGGACGCCCTGCATTAGCTGTTTTGAAAGGCAGCGGTTTGGGGGATGTTGCCGTAGTGGTCACACGTTATTTTGGCGGAACCAAGCTCGGCACGGGCGGGCTGGTCAGAGCATATACCCAAGCCACACAGGCGGTCGTTGCGGCGGTTCCTCGTGCCGAAAAAGTCATGGCAGATACGCTTCTGCTCGCTGCGCCCTATCCGCTTTTGGAGCGTATCCGCATTTTAGTGGCTGAAATTGGTGGAGAAATATTGGATGAAGAATTCGGCGCGGACGTGACCCTTAGTTTGCGTTTCCGCGTGGATGATACGGCTCGGTTCCAAGCCGGGTTACAGCAACTCTCTGCCGGACGGTTAGCTGCTGAACACATGGGAACGGCAGAAGTCTTATATCCAGAGGCATAGAATAT
Organism: Anaerolineales bacterium; assembly: GCA_024763295.1. Lineage (GTDB taxonomy): Bacteria > Chloroflexota > Anaerolineae > Anaerolineales > Villigracilaceae > Desulfolinea. The sequence goes on along the minus strand of JANTFU010000181.1, from coordinate 447 downwards.
CGGGGTGTACGGGCGTGCGTTGCTCCTGCTTCGATATAAAAAATGCCCAACAACAGACGTGTTGCTCGGCAAGGGAGCTATGTGCTACAACTCTTTGATCAATCAATTTGACATCAAAAAAGAAAGGGCTTGCTATGGTTGAGATAACGATAGCAAGCCCTTTTTAGGTGCGCTACAGCGCTTTAGGAACGAGAATTCGACAACATACAATTGTACCAATTCTTGCGCGGCAGGCGACAGTTGTTGAGCCTGAAATCGCCCTTTGAATACGCACTGCTCTAGCGTTCAGTGCTTCGTTCAGGGACTGAGATTTTACTTCTAGTCACATGACATTTTATTTTTGGAGGTGGTTGAGTAGGTGAGCGGAGCGAAAAGCGTATCGAAACCACATATTTCGGCGATTTTTGCCAACTTGTTGGTTTCGATACGGCGAAAAGCATCGCCTAC
>JANTFU010000180.1 GCA_024763295.1 Anaerolineales bacterium | reverse complement strand
GTTTGCAAACCAAGCGTATTGAGTTGCCCCGTTAGGGTTTCATCGGGGCGTAAAAGCGTCCCCCAAATCGACGAATCGCCAATCACTACTACACGAAACTCGTCCGCGGCTTTGGGCACAGCGATCTCGTGCGCGGCAAACATCGCGTCGATGTCGAAAAGGCTCAAGTTGTAGGCGGCGGGGCTTTCGCCAAAAGGCAAACGTTCACGCCCGGGGACAAGCGCGTTGTAAAGGGACGGCGTGAAGCCAAAGCCCGGCGCAATTGCAACGAGTAAAAAATTTAAGATGGCAAAAAGCAAGAGGGATTTGAGAAGTAGACGCCAAATTTTCATGCTGCTACTCCGAAAAGACGCAAAAGAAATTGCCAACCCAATGCGGAATCAGGCAGGACGAACCAAACCCAGCCGAGGGCGACAAAGTGGAAGGTGAGCAGCGTGCCGCCAATGGAGAGCGCCCGCTGCGCGCGTGGACTTAGGTTTGCCACCGCCAGTTTAGGTTTTACCCAGCCCGAATAACGGTTCTGCAAAAACAGTCCCAAGCCGTGCCACGCGCCCCAAAGCACAAAATTCCACGTCACGCCGTGCCATAAACCAATTAATGTCATCGTAGCGAGTTGGGAAACAAACACCATCATTGCAGGCGAGAGCTTGCGCTTGGAACGCAATGCGCGCGCAAAAGGATTGAAGAAATACGCCCGAAACCACTGCGTAAGCGTAATATGCCAGTTATTCCAGAAAGTCGTCAGATTAGATTCACGGTAGGGATTTTTGAAGTTTTCGGGCAGTTTAATGCCAACAAAATGACCCAAGCCAATCGCAATATCTGTATAACCGCTGAAATCGAAATAAATCTGAAAGGCGTAAGCGTAGAGCAATATCCACGCGCCAAACGTGGATTGGGCTTGAGTGGCGCTGGTGGCGTTGAGCGAAATCATTGCCAACGTATCAGCAACGACGAATTTTTTAAAAAGTCCAATGGCAAGCCGCTGACTGCCCTCGAGCAGATCAACGCTGAAGGTTTGGCGCGGATTGCGCAAGCCTTTAATAAACCGTTCAATACGCTCGATGGGACCGACGGTGAATGACGGAAAAAAGATGACATAAGTGACATACTCGCCAAGCGTGACATCGGGCAGCCGTCCACTTTGGCGGTCACGAATGGTATGTAGCAAACGAAAGGCGAGATAGGAATATCCAAGCCAGTGAATGTCGCTCGAAGCTGCCAGCGTCACGTCCTGACCGATAAATCCACGCCAGAGACGGCTGGCGAGTTCGGTAAGGGCAGGCGTTTTCAGGATGACGAAAAAGAGCAAGAGAGTGCCAAAGCCCGCCCAGAGGGCGGTATTGGATGAAGCGCTTTTTTGACGGACAAGCAAGAATACGCCCAAAAGCAAAAGGGCGATTAATGGCAAGGAATAAGAATAAGAGGGGGGACGCGCCGGAAGCAGAATCCGGTCAAAGCCGAGATAACGCGAAAGGGCAAGCACCAAGACCAAAGCAAGAGCGATCCCGCCGGAGATCAAGTTTTCACGCCCTTTGCGCTTTTCGGGTTTTGCCGTCAATGCCCAGGCGAGAACTGTGATTCCGATGGATAAAGTCGGTAAAATAAAATCAAGATAGCGCAGTGGCAAGGCGGGTTGTAACCAATAGACCGCCAAAATGCTGGCTGCCATTAACAAATTGACGCGCTGGAATTTGCGCGTCAACCAGCCTAAAAGCAAGGCAAAGGCAAGGAAAATCAGGATTTGCGTAACGGTCATTTAGAAGCCCTGATAAATCCACGTCGGGGTGCTGTCGGTGGTAGCAATCAACACCGCGATTGCAATGATTGTCAACAACACTGCCCAAAGATTTTCTTTGGTAAAGAGTTTTTCTTTCATCATGCGTAATGCGTGAAGCGTGATTTTACAGGCTGCACGCATCCCATTTCATTTTAGCGATAGCCGCAGAAAAGCCAGTCGCCGCCAACATTTTGCACTTGATAGCTTTGCCCTGAAAGATCAAGATATTGGTCTTCGCCAGCGTAAGACATGACAATCTGTCCCTGACAGCTAATCACGGTCATATCACCGTCTTCGCCCGTTTTCTCACAGGTGAAGCCGTCGAGCGTAGCATCGACAGCTTGGAAGGAATCAACTTCCATTTGGGCAATCCCTTCCCACTGGGGGCAGGAGAGCGCAGTCGCGCGGTCAACGTCGCCGCTGACAACGGCTTGATAATAGTCTTGCACGACCTGTGCGGCAGCGTCGCTGCTACCGCCGCAAGCGCTTAGGGCGAGAACAGCAATCATGCTAAGAAGGAGTAATTTTGAGATACGAGACATAATACATTCCTCATTTCCTGAGATTGAAATCTCGGCTGATATATGAAGTCCGCTTCAGCGGACTATGGGTTAGGAACAAAGAGTAAATAAAGTGCAAAATTTCAGTCCCTGAGCGGAGCACTGAACAGCAGAGAAGTGCGTAGTCGAAGGGCGATTTTCAGGGAACGCCATCCTTCGACTTCAGGCTCAACAACTGTCGCCTGCCGCTCAGGAACTGGGACAACTTTGTATATTATTGAATTCTCATTCCTTAGTCGGGTTGATTCGACATCGCTTACTTGTTTGCGAATTCACTCACGGGTGTATGGAAAAGCGTAGTTCCTACACTTTCCCTTGTCGCAAATAAGCTTCCATAAAACCATCTAAGTCACCGTCGAGCACAGCTTGGGCGTTACCCATCTCAAAATCGGTGCGATGGTCTTTGACCAGTTGATAGGGGTGCAATACATACGAGCGGATCTGACTGCCCCACTCGGCTTTGGTATATTCGCCGCGCAAGTCATCGAGTTCTTCTTTTTGCTCGGCTTCCTTCATCTCTACGAGGCGCGCTTTAAGTACTTTGAGCGCATTCTCACGGTTTTGGAGTTGTGAGCGTTCGTTTTGACAGGTGACGACAATCCCGGTCGGAATATGCGTCATACGCACGGCGGTTGAGTTCTTCTGCACACTTTGCCCGCCCGCGCCCGACGATTTATAAACATCAACGCGAATATCATTAGCATTAAGTTCGATATCAATATCGTCGCTAATCTGGGGCAACACTTCGACCAGCGCAAAAGAAGTATGGCGACGATGTGCGGCATCAAAAGGCGAAAGACGCACAAGGCGATGCGTCCCTTTTTCCGAGCGTAAATAGCCAAACGCATAATCACCGGAAATCGAGATGGTTGTGCTCTTAATCCCCGCTTCTTCGCCCACAGTTAGGTCTAAAATTTCCACATCGAAGCCGCGCCGTTCCGCCCAACGCAGATACATGCGCTGAAGCATTTCCGCCCAATCTTGCGAGTCGGTGCCGCCCGCCCCGGCATGGATTGCCAAGAGCGCATCTTCGGCATCATATTTACCTGAAAGCATGGCACGGAAAGCGCGCTTATCCAAATCTTTTTCGAGCGCGTCAGTTTCTTTTTCTAACTCCGCTAAAAAACTCTCGTCATCCATTTCCGCCAATTCGAGCAAATCATTCAGATGTTTTTCAAATTCCTGCCACGAAATTTGCTCGTTTTGCAGGCGCGTGACGGTTTGCATCACTTTTTTAGCGTTATTTGAGTCGTTCCAAAAATCAGGCGCTTCAACTTCTTTCTGTAAAGTCTTTAATTTTTCAGCTTTTTTCGCTAAGTCAAAGACGCTCCATAAGCTGAAGGCTGAGTTCCTGCGCGGCATTTAATCGACTGATAATTTCTTGCATGAGTAATACTCCGTGTTGCGTGTTGCGTATTACGTTTTTCACGCAACACGTTTCATTTTTTAGAATGCTGCCAAAATGCCATCAATAAAGGCATCGGGGTCAAAGAGGGTCAAATCTTCCACTTTTTCGCCCAAACCGGCGAAGAGAATTGGCAAGCCCAACTCTTTGCGGATGGCAAAAACCATGCCACCGCGCGCGGATGAATCGAGCTTGGTCAAAATAATACCGGTCACACCGACGGCATCCTTGAAGGCGCGTGCCTGTTGCAGTGCGTTCTGTCCGGTTGTCGTATCCATTACGAGCCAAACCGCGTGCGGCGAGCCGGGATGCGCCTTACCAACCACGCGCTCAACTTTTTTGAGTTCTTCCATCAGATTAAAACGAGTGTGAAGGCGACCGGCGGTGTCGATAAAGATGACATCTGCCCCACGCGCGATACCGGCTTGGACAGTGTTATACGCCACCGCGCCCGGATCGCTCTCCGGTGCGCCTGCTACCACGTCAATAGCTAATCGGTCGCCCCAGACTTGGAGCTGCTCAACTGCCGCAGCCCTGAATGTATCGGCGGCACCGAAAAGGATTTTTTTGCCCATTTTTTGGTAGCGCGCCCCCAACTTGGCTGCCGAAGTGGTCTTACCGGAGCCGTTAACACCCACCAGCAAAATCACGCTCGGATTCTCGTTGGGGAGCGGTTCACCCTGCCCATCGCCAAGGCGAGAGCGGAGTTCTGCCCGGAGCGCACCTTTTAGTTCGTCGGAGCGTAGCAAGCCGTTCTCACGGACGTACTCGCGCAAATTCTCGATGATGTCGAGGGCGGTATCGACACCCAAATCCGCTTGGATGAGCATCGCTTCCAAATCTTCCCAGGTGTCTTCATTAATTTCTGTTGCGCCAAGAATGCTGGCGACCCGCCCAAAAGCGGATTTACTGGACTTGGCGAGTCCAGCTCGCCAGCGTGAAAAAGTGTCATTCATAACGGGCGATTATAACATAGCGATTTATGTTATACTGCGGGCAATTCTTTAAGGTTAGAGGTTTTATGTATGGCAGATGCGATTACAAATATTGAGCTAAATTGGCAAGGTGAGCAGCTTTTTCATGCCCAAAATGAAGCCGGCGGCGAAGCACTGTTAGGCGGCGAAAATATCCGCCCGATGCAGATGATTTTGGCTGCGCTGGCAGGTTGTAGCGGCGTGGACGTAGTCATCATTTTGAATAAAAAGCGCGTCAATTTTAGTGATTTAAAAATCAAAGTCCGTGGTAAACGCGCTAACATCCACCCAAAGGTCTATACCGATATTCACGTTCAGTATTATATTTGGGGCGAGGATATTAAGGAAAAAGACGTTGAGCAAGCCATTGAACTTTCGGAAGAAAAATATTGTTCGGTAAGCGCCATGCTAAAATCAACCGCTACAATCACATCCGAATACAAAATTCTCGCCCCGGGCGAA
>JANTFU010000179.1 GCA_024763295.1 Anaerolineales bacterium | reverse complement strand
GGGATGGTCTTTTAACTCGGAGATTTCGACCAGCATATCATCAGGCGAAACGCCGGAGAAGACCATCCCATGCTCTTCAAAATCCTGGCGGAATTTATTGTTGAACTCAAAACGATGGCGGTGACGTTCCTGAATTTCGGCTTTGCCGTAGGCTTCAGCGGCGATTGAGCCTGTCTGCAATTTGCAGGGATACAACCCCAGCCGCATCGTGCCACCCATATCCGTGATGCCGCGTTGTTCCAGCATTAGGTCGATCACGGGGTAGGGCGTATTTTGGTCGAACTCTGTCGAATTGGCGTCCTCGAAGCCGAGCACGTTGCGGGCAAACTCAATGCACATTAACTGCATACCCAGACAAAGTCCAAGATAGGGCACGTTATTTTCTCGTGCATATTGCGCAGCCATGATTTTCCCCTCGATCCCGCGCTCGCCAAATCCGCCCGGCACAAGGATCGCATCCGCGCCCTCGACCTTGTTCCATTTTTTATCCTTTTCGAGCGCGGTGGAGTGTATCCATTTGATTTTTACGTCCACATCCAGTGCCAGCGCGGCATGACGCAGCGCTTCGCGCACGGACATATACGCATCCTGCAACTCGACATATTTGCCGACCAGCGCGACCTTAATGACCGGTTTTTCGCGTTTTTCTTTTTCGACCAATTCTTTCCATTTGCTCAGGTCGGGCTTTTGTTTCGATTCCAGTCCTAGTTTTTCGATGACCAGATCGGGAACGCCCAACTCTTCCAGCAGTAGCGGGATTTCGTAGAGCGTTTCGGCGGTTTCCATGGGGACAACTGCCCGTTTTTCGACATCGCAAAAGAGCGCGATCTTCTCGACAAGCTCCTCTTCAACTGGGTGGTCGGAACGCGCGATAATCATTTTCGGCGAGATGCCGATACTGCGCAACTCGGCGACGGAGTGTTGGGTGGGCTTTGTCTTGATCTCGCCCGTCGCGCCGATATACGGCAACCAAGTAACGTGCGTAAAAAAGAGATGCTCGCGCCCGATCTCGTTTTTGAGCTGGCGCAGGGCTTCCATGAAGGGCTGTGACTCAATGTCGCCGACCGTACCGCCGATTTCGACGAGCATGATTTCAGCTTGCGTGGTGCGCGCTGCCAGCGCGATGCGGCGCTTGATTTCATTCGTGATATGCGGAATGACTTGAATCGTGCCGCCCAGATAATCGCCGCGGCGCTCTTTCGAGATCACTTCGGCGTACACTTGCCCGGATGTGAAATTGCTGACCTGTGTGAGCGGGTTGTCGATGAAGCGCTCGTAGTGCCCCAAGTCAAGGTCGGTTTCTGCGCCATCGTCCAGCACAAAGACCTCGCCGTGCTGATAGGGCGACATTGTGCCGGGGTCTACATTGATATACGGGTCCAGCTTTTGCACCGAGACCTTAAAGCCGCGTTCTTTCAGCAGCAAACCCAGAGCTGCGGCTGTGACGCCTTTTCCTACCGAGCTAACGACACCGCCTGTGAAAAAAATATATTTTGTTGGCATTTTTCCTCGCAATATAGAGATGATAAATAAAGTTTAGGAATGCGAATTAAATAATTTACGGAACTCAAACCTGACAGGTCTCTAAGACCTGTCAGGTTTCCCTTAAATTATTTGTAACTACTACGTCATTGTGAACCCCGACGCTTTTCGGGGTGAAGCAATCCCCTACTTGCGCGGGAGACCGCTTCGCAAAGCTGAGCTTTACTCAGCCAGACGCTCGCGGTGACATGAATTGTGTGGGTAGGTAGTTACAATTATTTAATCTTTGTTCCTCATGTTTATTTGGGTAGGGGCGGGGTTATCCCGCCCTTGTACGATATTTTTTGCATTGCTGCGATGAGCTTCCCGCAGTTCTTTCAAAAAAGAAGCGGGGAGGGCACCGTTGGATGGGCATCCTCCCCGCATGGGGTCTTTCAATTTCGTTCAGGGTCTTCTCATTAGACTAGCTTGACCAGTTCTTCGGCTGCGCGCCGCATTTCCAAGAAAATCAAACCGAGCTTGGCTTTTTCGCGTGCCAGCGCGGTCAGGACGGCTTCTTCTCCGATAGCGGTGAGCATAATAAAACCGGAATCGCCTTTGATATACACCTGATCTAAATCGCCGCGTCCTAATTCTCCGGCGATTCGTTCGCCAAGGCTGAGCATCGCCGCCGACATTGCGGAAACGCGGTCTTCCTCAACTTCTGCGGGCAGGGCAGATGCCATGATTAAGCCGTCTACCGAGACTACTGCCGACGCTTCAATATCCGGCGCTGACGTTTGCATTTTGCGTAGACTTTTTACCATTTTCTCGCTTCGCGATTCAGTCATTCGAGAAGACCTCCGTTGATTTATGTAATTTAATGCTATCAGTTTACCATAAAATCAGCCCTTTTGCGGACGTGCGGCGAGCTATTTTTTCTTTTTTTGTGTCAAAAAAACTTTTCGCTTTGTGTTAAACTTAAGAGTTGCAAAAAGGATAAATTATGACTGAAACTTACCTCATCGTTGGCTTGGGAAACCCCGGCCGCGAATACATCGCCACCCGCCATAATATCGGTTTTATGCTCATCGACCGCCTGCTTGTGCGCCTCGACGGGCGTATGCGTCGTATGCAGTCGAAAGCCTTGGTTGCGTCCGTGATGCGCGAGGGTGCCAAGGTTATCCTTGCCAAGCCGCAAACCTTCATGAATTTGTCGGGGCAAGCTATTCAGGGCTTGGTACATTTTTATAAAATTCCTCTCCAAAATTTAATCGTCGCCCACGATGACCTTGACCTGCCCTTCGGTACACTTCGCATTCGCCCCGGTGGGGGAGCGGGCGGGCAGAAGGGGGTTAAATCCACGATTCAGCACCTCGGCACACAGGATTTCCCGCGTCTGCGTTTGGGTATTGGTCGTCCGCCCGGACGCATGGATGCCGCCGCGTATGTCTTACAGAATTTCGCCAAAGGGGACGAGCAAATTCTCTCGGAAACCCTCGATCGTGCTGTCGCCGCTGTTGAAACTTTCCTTGACTACGGTCTCGACAAAGCCATGAACGAGTTCAACAGGCAGGCATAAATGAATAAGTTGCTTGACCCGATTCGGGATTTGCCGTTCTTCACCGATATTCTGGATGTTGCTCGAACGGCAAAACCGTATCCCGGCTTAGGATTACCGCGTGCCGCTCGCCTGCCGACCTTGGCAGCCCTCCACAAAGAGTTGGGTGAGCCGATTCTGTTGCTCACCGACCGCGCCGACCGAGCATTGGAATTTGCCGACGAGCTTTCTTTCTGGCTGCCGGATGCCCCGCGCTACCTCTTCCCCGAACCTAATCCGCTTTTCTACGAAGATGCCGCCTGGGGTGCGACTAGCCGCCGCGAACGCATCCAAGCCTTAACTGCCCTCGCCAGCTATCACCTGCCCTTTGGCAAAAAGCCAGCAGCCCCGCCCGTAATCATTGCCTCCGCGCGCGCCCTGATGACGCGCACATTGCCGCGTCGTGACTTCCTGAAAGCCTCTAAGCGCTTAAAAGTTGGCAATCAACTGCTAATTACCCAACTGCTCGAAAAATGGGTCTGTATTGGCTATGAGCCAGTCAACACGGTTCTGGAACCGGGGCAGTTCTCACATCGTGGCGGTTTGCTCGATATTTGGGTGCCATCCGAACCTTTTCCTGTGCGGCTTGACTTTTTCGGCGATGAACTTGATACCGTAAAATCTTTCGATCCTGCCTCCCAGCGCACGCTCCAAAACCTTGATCAAATTTTAGTCACGCCCGCTCGCGAATTCCTTCTTCCAACCCCTGACTATCAACTCCCAAATTCCGATTCGCAAGCCTCCGAATTTCATATCCCGCTTCTGCATGAATTTCCTGCCAGCTTATTAGATTATTTGCCATCAAAGGCATTGGTGTTGATTGACGACATCGGCATTACAGAATCCACGGTGAATGAAATCGAAGAGCAAGCCCTTCACTTGCGCCGAGAAAGCATCGCAGAAGAAACCCTCGCCGAAGACTTTCCAATCCCGTATCTGACATGGTCTGAACTCCAAGATAGCCTGCATGGACGCCCGTCTCTCGAACTCGGTTATTCAACCGCTATGGCTGAAGTTGTATCCGACTTTGAAGCCTTACCACGCTTCAGTGGACGTTTGAAACCCTTCATGGATTTTGTCGCCGAGCAAGCTGCGCTCGACAATAAAGTTGTCATCGTTTCGCGGCAATGCGAACGACTCGAAGAACTTTGGCACGAAAGTCACGCCTACGAAGACGCCGAATACCGTTCTCCAGAATTTATTTCTGCATCTCTTTCGGGTGGCTGGCGCTTAAGCCCCCATCCTAGCCTTCCCCCGAAGGGGGAAGGGACAGGTCTCGCCCACGAGACACATTCTCCCCCCTCGGGGGAGATGCCCGATAGGGCAGAGGGGGCTTCGCGCAATGCCACTTACCTAATCTCTGACTCCGAAATCTTCGGCTGGGAACGTCCGCGTCCACGCCGGCGGCAGCGCAAAGCCGCAGATGCGCCCGAAGCCGCTTACGCCGATCTCAGCCCCGGGGATTGGGTTGTGCATATTGATCACGGCATCGGTAAATATACCGGGCTAGTTCAGCGCACGCTCGAAGGCAACGAACGTGAATTTCTGCGTATTGAGTATAAAGACAGCGATCTGCTCTTTGTTCCCGTCCATCAGGCTGACAGGCTGACCAAGTATATTGGTCCCGATGGCGGTACCCCGTCTATCAGCAGGCTCGGGGGTGACAGTTGGAACCAAACCAAAAGCCGCGTGCGTGCCGCTGTCGCCGAAGTCGCGGAAGATTTGCTCGATTTGTACGCGCGTCGCAAAACGGCGCAGGGCTATGCTTTCCAGTCCGATACGCCTTGGCAACGCGAACTCGAAGCCAGTTTCCCGTATATCGAAACCGATGACCAGTTGCGCGTTATCGAGGAAGTCAAGCGCGATATGGAAGCCCAGCGCCCGATGGACAGGCTCTTGTGCGGCGATGTAGGCTACGGCAAGACCGAGATTGCGCTGCGGGCGGCGTTCAAGGCGGTGATGGAAGGGCGCCAGGTGGCGATTTTGGTACCGACGACGGTGCTGGCGCAGCAGCATTTTGAGACTTTTCATCGCCGATTGGCGGCGTTCCCGGTTAAGGTGGAGATGCTTTCGCGCTTCCGTACTGAACGCCAGCAGTCGCAAATTTTGCGCGATTTGGCGATGGGCGGCGTGGA
>JANTFU010000178.1 GCA_024763295.1 Anaerolineales bacterium | reverse complement strand
ATCCAAAACCAGAAGCCTTCTTTTGTGGATGGCGACAAAGTGGATGGCTACGAAGCCCTCGGCGGATTACGTTTCCCGAAGGTGATACTCAATCCGGGCGAGAGCCGCTCGTGGTTTGTGCTGGCTGCCATTCTCGAAGAGAGTCAAGAACCCGAACCGCTGACCGTTAAATACCTCACCGAAGAGAGTTTTGACAACTGGCTTGAAATCACCAATGCATTCTGGCGCAAAAAACTGGACACCTTCCAAACTGAAACCGCCGATCCCCGCTTTGACGCTTGGCTGCGCTGGGTTGCCGTCCAGCCGACCTTGCGGCGTCTCTTTGGCAACTCCTTCATGCCTTATCATGACTACGGGCGTGGCGGACGCGGCTGGCGCGATCTCTGGCAAGATATTCTCGCCCTGCTGCTGATGGATACCAACGATGTCGCAGATATGCTGTTGGCAAATTTTGCTGGAGTACGCATCGACGGCAGTAACGCAACAATCATTGGCTCTGCGCCCGGCGAGTTCAAAGCCGACCGCAATAATATCCCGCGTGTTTGGATGGATCACGGCGCCTGGCCCCTGCTGACCGTCAAGCGCTACATCGACCAAACCGGCGATCTCAACTTTTTGTTGCGTCAACAAACTTATTTCAAAGATCAATTCACACACTGGACGCGCGCACTAGATGAAAATTGGTCGCCCGAAGACGGTACCCACCTTCAATCAATAAATGGCGAACCCTATCAGGGTACAGTCCTCGAACATCTCCTTGTTCAGCATCTGACCGCTTTCTTTAATGTTGGCGATCACAACAATCTGCGCCTTGAAGATGCCGACTGGAATGACGGCATGGACATGGCGCACGACAAAGGTGAAAGTGTTGCTTTCACGGCGCTGTATGCCAGCAATTTACGCGATTTAGCAGGACTTGTACTCAAACTGGGTGTGGAAAAAATATCACTTGCAGCAGAAATACTCCCACTCTTCGACACGCTCTCCCCCCATCGGGGGGAGATGCCCGATAGGGCAGAGGGGGGCAGTGCCGTAGACTACACCAACACCTCCGCCAAACGCACTCATCTTGCCGCCTATTTTGACACCGTAAAAGATAAAATCAGCGGCGAAAAGGTGGAAATTTCAACAACCGCTCTCGCCGCCGATTTGCAGGCAAAAGCCGATTATCTCTATGCCCATTTGCGGGAAAATGAATGGGTGCAGGACGATGCCGGTCGGGGTTGGTTTAACGGCTATTATGATAATGACGGGCATCCGCTCGAGGGCAGCCACCCAGCCTCCGCACGCATGACCCTGACTGGTCAGGTTTTCCCGCTGATGGGCGGCATCGCATCCGATGAGCAAGCCCGTGAGATGGTGCAATCCATCCGTAATTATCTTTTTGATGAAAGCGTGGGCGGCTATCGGCTGAATACCGATTTCGGCGAAGTGCTGCTGAATTTGGGACGTGCTTTTGGTTTCGCGTATGGTCATAAGGAAAACGGCGCGATGTTCAGCCACATGGCAGTCATGTATGCGAATGCACTTTACCGGCGCGGTTTTGTGGCGGAGGGCTTTGAAGCGCTAGACACTATCTACCAGCAGAGCGTTGCTTTTGAAAAGAGCCGCATGTACCCCGGCATCCCTGAATATTTCAGCCAGCGCGGACGGGGCATGTATCCTTACCTGACTGGCTCGGCGAGTTGGTATTTGCTGACGCTGGTCACGCAGGTCTTTGGCGTGCGCGGCGCGTTGGGCGACTTGATTTTGATGCCGAAGCTAGACGCGGCGCAATTTAACGATGCAGGCAAAGCAACACTGCACACCTTGTTTGCTGGACGACCATTGAAGATTTCTTATACCAACCCCGAAAAATTGCCCGCTGGTGCATACTGCATCGTGAGCATTCTCTTAGATGGACAGCAAATCGCCTCTGAAGAAGTAGGGCGAGGTGTGAAAATTGTACGAAATGAAATTGAGAAATTAACCAAAGATACAGAGCATTCTTTGGATGTTCTGCTTGGCAAAAAAATATAGAACACCGATGTCACAGGTTATGCGGATTTCAGAGTTCAAAATGCTCCGCGACATTCCGTGAACACTGTGTTCCATTTCAACAATCGAAAGGAAAACATGACAACAAAAATCGAAAGCCTCCTCTCAGCACTAACCCTTGAAGAAAAAGTAACCCTGCTTGCCGGAAAAGATACTTGGCGCACGCACAAAATTGACCGTTTGGGCATCCCTGCCTTGAAAGTTAGCGATGGACCGAATGGCGTGCGCGGCGAAAACAAGGACACCAAAAGCCAAACCTCTGCCAGTTTCCCCATCGGGACGGCAATGGGGGCAACATGGAATCCCGAACTTGTGCAGGAGATCGGCGGGGCGCTTGGCGAAGAGACCAAAGCCAAAGGCGCGCACGTCCTTTTAGGACCAACGCTCAACGTCCACCGCCATCCGCTGGCGGGGCGTAATTTTGAATGCTTCTCCGAAGACCCGTATCTTGCCTCCCGTATGGCAGTTGCGTATGTGAAAGGCTTGCAGAGTGAAGGCGTTGGAGCGTGCGTCAAGCATTTTGTTGCCAACGATCAGGAACATGAGCGTTTTTCGATCAGCTCCGAAGTGGACGAGCGCACTTTGCGTGAAATTTATTTCCCGGCTTTCAAAGCCGCCATTAAAGAAGCCCAACCGTGGACGCTGATGTCTGCTTACAATCGCGTCAATGGCACCTATGTCAGCGAGAATAAAACCCTGCTCAACGATATTCTCAAAGGCGAATGGGGCTTCGATGGCATGGTCATCTCGGATTGGTACGGAACGTACTCGGATAATGTGCCTGCGGGCGGTCTCGATTTGGAAATGCCCGGTCCCGCACGTTGGATGGGTGGAAAGATTATCGCCGCCGTACAAAATGGCGAACTGGACGAAGCGGTCATCGACGATAAAGTGCGTCGTATTTTGCGAACGCTTGAGCGCGTGGGCGCATTCGAGCATCCCGAAGTGCGCGCAGAGCAATCGATTGACAACCCCGCTCATCGCGCACTGATCCGCAAAGCGGGCAGCGAAGCCATCGTCCTGCTCAAGAACGACGAGAAGCTCTTGCCCCTCGAAACGCCAAAGGTCAAAAAGATTGCTGTCATCGGGCGTCCTGCTCAAAAAGTTACTTTTCAGGGTGGCGGCAGTTCGGAAGTCAATCCGCATTATGTTGTTCATCCGCTCGCAGCCATGCAAGACCGTTACGGAGACGCATTCGAGATTAGCTACGCGCCCGGACCCTCCATCCACCGCATGTTTCCGCTGCTCGATTCCGCCGATCTGCAAGCCGCCGATGGCACGCTCGGCAAGGTCTTTGTGCAGCAATACGATAACACTGACTTGAGCGGCGAGCCGTTCAAAACTTTCTACGCCGACGGCACGCAGCAAGCCTGGTTTGGCGAAAAAGCCCTCGATCACGACCCCTCCGCATTCTCGTTGCGCATGTCCGGCACGTGGACGGCACCTGTCAGCGGCACTTACACTTTCTCGCTGGTCGCCGTTGGGCGCGCGCGTTGGTGGCTCGGCGACGAAAAAATGCTCGATTGGTGGGATTTAAACGAAATGGAGCAGCCCGATAATTTTGATGGTATCAATGTGAACTGGAAGCGGGAGACGAAAGAAGTGGAATTGCAAGCCGGACAGAGTCTGCCTTTTAGCGTGGATTTTGCATCCATGCCCGGCGGACGCTGGCGGACGATAAGACTGGGTTGCTTGCCCCCACAGCCTGCCGACCCGATTGGGGATGCCGTTAAGCTCGCCCAAGAAGCGGATGCCGCAATCGTTTTCGCCGGTCTGACCGCCGAATGGGAGAGCGAAGGACAAGACCGCCTGAGCATGGATTTGCCCTGCGAGCAGAACGAATTGATCGAAGCGGTGGCAAAAGCCAACCCGAATACCGTTGTCGTGCTGAACGCTGGTTCGCCGCTACACATGCCCTGGGTGGACAAAGTCAAATCCATTTTGCAGATGTGGTATATCGGGCAGGAAGCCGGAAATGCCATCGTCGATGTGCTTTTCGGTGAAACCGAGCCGAGCGGGCGTTTGCCGACCAGTTTCCCGCAGCGGATTGAGCATAATCCGGCACAGATTAACTTTCCCGGCGAGAATGGCAAGGTGCGGTATGGTGAAGGTCTCTTTGTGGGCTATCGTTATTACGATGCGAAAAAGATTGCGCCGCTTTTCCCCTTTGGGCATGGGCTTTCGTATACCGAGTTTTCGTATGATGGGTTAACGGTAGAAAAGCTCGGCACCGAAATCAAAGTTCAGGTCACGCTGACCAATACCGGTTCACGCGCGGGACGGGAGGTTGTCCAGCTTTACCTGCACGATGTGAAGTCTAGCCTTGTCCGCCCGCAAAAGGAGTTGAAATCCTTCCAAAAAGCCCAATTGGCAGCCGGTGAGACGAAGACGGTCACGCTGACGATTAAAGAATCCGATTTGGCGTTTTACGACGATGCCAAACATGCTTGGGTGGCTGAAGCGGGAGAGTTTGACGTGTTGGTGGGGCGCTCGGCAGGCGATATTCGACTGACGGAAAGTTTTGTGTGGGAAGGTGCAAAATGAGTGTTGATCCTAAGTTGATTGAAATATCGGAATACACAGGCGAAGGTTACCGTCCGTTGGTTGATTATGGGGCGTGGCGTGTGGCGATTCTGCGCTATCTTGATGAGTTGAAGCCCGAAAATATCACCTTTTTGGAGCGCCATAACGAGACCGATGAAGTTTTTGTGCTGCTGTCGGGGCGGTGTGTCCTGTTTGTGGCGGATGCGGACGGGCAGATCCAAGCAGTCGATATGCTGCCGCAGAAAATTTATAATATCAAGCGAGGGGTTTATCACTCGCACACGCTGAGCGAAAATGCAGTTGTGTTGGTGGTAGAAAATAGGGATACGGGCGCTGAAAATTCGGAGCGACTTTTTCTTTCGCCACAGCAGATGCAGCAGTTGATAGATTTTTAGGTGTTGGTTGAATGTGAAGCTCCGAATATCGATTGTTCGGGGCTTTGTTTAGGTGCGACGCATTTTTCCCCCACTTAAAAAGCCCTCCGAGACCCACCATCTCGAAGGGCTTTTTTTACGTTTCATGCAACACGCATCACGCAGCTACCTCCACCCTCACCGCCGTGACCTTATACTCAGGGATTTTCGCAATCGGGTCTAAAACCGCTTGCGTGAGGATAT
>JANTFU010000177.1 GCA_024763295.1 Anaerolineales bacterium | reverse complement strand
ACCTCGTCAGCGGGATGGCGGGCGATTTGCTGCTCATCAGCAACTACGCCGAAGGCTACTATTTTGGCGCGCCGATTGAGGGCGTGCATGGCGGCTTGCATCCCGACGACTCGCGGGCGACCTTTTTCGTCGGCGCACCCGGCATGGATGCGGACGAGTGGCAGGCAACCCGGCAACGGGTTGGGCAGGCTATCGAAAAACGGTGTCAAGCCGAGGGCGGGCGCGAGCCGTCTACATCCGATTTGTATCCTGCGTTAAAAGCGGCGCTGAATTAGAATAATCCCATGCAAAATAAATCTTCCCAAGAACAAAAACGCTTGGTACTCCTGCTGGCAGGGTTGAGCGATGTTGCCATTGGTATCTTCTTTGTGCTCGTTGCCCTGCGCATCATCCCCCTTTTCAGTGATTTGGACAGTTGGATTCTCTTTCTGATTGGCGGAATCTCATTCACAACAGGCGCTTTTATGGCAATTTTCAACTTTTCGCCCAGCGTATAGCGGAGGTATTTGATGTTTGGCAAAAATAAAAAGAAACCCGAATTTGCCGTGATTGGTCTGGGCAGGTTTGGACGCTCCGTTGTTAAAACTTTGGTCGCAAAGGGACATAGCGTTTTGGGCATCGACCGTGATGCAGAAACCGTGCAGGCAATTCTCGATGTTTGCACACAGGCAGTGATTTTAGATTCAACCAATGAAGATGCCCTGCGCGAGTTGGACATTGGCGCGTTTGATACCGTTGTGGTTGCCATCGGCACGGATTTTGAAAGTAATTTAATCACAACGGCGGCGCTCAAGGCGATTGGTGTGCGGCGTGTAATCTGCAAAGCGCTGTCCACGCGCCAAAAAGATATTTTGTTGCGCATCGGTGCCAGCGAAGTCATCCAGCCCGAAGTCGATGCCGGGCATCAACTGGCACTGGAGTTGGCTGCCCCAAATCTGCTCGACCGCATTCCGCTCGGCGACAAACACACCATTCTGGAGTTCAAAGTCACCGCGTCCATGCACGAAAAAACGCTCGTCGACGCAGATTTCAGGAAGGTGTATGGCGTTACGGTGATGGCAATCAAGCGCGATAACGAGATCACCGTCTCCCCTTCCGGCACATTTTTGATGCAGGAAGGCGATATTCTGGTTGTGCTGGGCGAAGTGGACAAAATCACTCGGCTGGAAAACCTAACCTGATCGATGCCCCTTAATCGTAGAAATCTCTCGGATTTTACAAGGCGCATCCCGACTCCTTTGCGGCTTGCTACCAGTCTCGTGCTGATGATTGTCTTCGGCTCAGTGCTGTTAACCTTGCCGGGTATTACGGTGACTGGACGTTTATCCTTCAGCGAAGCGTTTTTCACCGCCACCTCGGCACTGACCGTAACCGGTCTTTCCGTCATCACGCCCGGCAGCGACCTGACCCTTTTCGGGCAAGTTGTTTTGCTGGTGCTCATCCAAACCGGCGGCGTTGGCTTTATGGTCGTTGCGGTTTTGGTGTTTCAACTGCTTGGACGCCGCATTTCCTTTGCCGACCGAATTGCCTTGCGCGATTCCTTTGGGCTGCTCGATTTACATGCCATTGTGCAGCTTACGCGGCAGGTTGTTGTTGCAGTCGTTACCTTGGAGCTTCTGGGCGCTTTTTTTCTTTGGCTTAATTGGCGTTCCTTTCTCGGCGATGAACGTGCAATTTTTTACGCCCTCTTCCATGCCGTATCTGCGTTTTGTAATGCGGGCTTCGATCTCTTCGCCGGGACGCCGGGCTATTCGGGCATTCCTACCGATAATCTCACGCTGCTCATTTTGGGCATCTTAATCTTTATCGGCGGTTTGGGCATTCCCGTCGTTGCCGATCTGATGCTTTGGCAAAAACGTAGACGCTTATCCCTGCATACGCGCCTAACGCTTTTAGTGACTGGCGCACTGGTTTTTATCGGCTGGTTTGGGCTATTTCTCGCCGAAAGCGGAGAATACGGCGCACTGGCAAGTGAGACAACCGGTAGAGCGGCAACCCTTTCGCTTTTCCAATCCATTTCGGCACGCACAGCCGGTTTTAGCGCCATCGCTTCTTTTAAAAATTTGACACCCGCCAGTCAATTACTGAAGATGGGCTTGATGTTTATCGGCACCGCGCCCGCTTCAATGGGTGGAGGCATCACGACAGGCACATTTACCGTCTTGATCTTGGCATTATGGGCGTATGCCCGTGGACGCAAGAATCCGCACGTCTTCGGGCGTAGCATCGGTTCTTTTACCGTGCGCCGTGCTTCCGCTGTGCTAACTATTTCGCTGCTGGTCATCATCACCGCAACTTGGCTGCTACTCATCACGCATCCCCACGCAGTTTTAGACAAAGTCATTTTTGAAGTCGTTTCCGCCTTTGCCACTTGTGGGCTTTCCTTAGAATACACCAGCAATTTTGACCTCAGCGGGCAGATCATTATCGCGTTGGTGATGATTTGGGGCAGACTTGGCGCGCTAACGATTGTTTTGGCACTTGCCCAACTTGTTCCGAACAGCAATCTGCAATATCCCGAAGAAAAAATCTTGATTTAATAGCTGGGATTAGAAACTGTCCAAAGCGTATCTTGACGGCGGGATTTTGAGAAACGTGTGCCGAGAGCGGCGATTAGCACATGAAGCTAAAACAAATGTGCTAAAATAGCGCCGTTATGAAAAAAGTCATCCGCTCATCGGAAATTGGGACATATCTCTATTGCAAACGTGCCTGGTGGTATGCCCACAACGGCGAACGCTCCGGCAATCAGGCGGCGATGCAAGCGGGCACTGCCCTGCACAAGCGGCATGGACAACAAGTCCTCTTGGCGGGTTTGTTGCGCGGGCTGGCGATTCTCTTCCTTTTGGCGGCGGTTGTTTTGGGCGTTGCCTACTGCACATTGCAGGTTATTTAATGCAAAAAAACCTGACAGGTCTTCGAGACCTATCAGGTTTCTCTAATTTCTATGAATCTTACACTCGCGCTCATCCTTTTAACGGTTGCCCTGTGGCTCTTTTGGCAAGCGGACAAAAAACGGCATCAAGCCGGTTTGCCGGGCGGTCGCGTCATCTACACAGATACGGGCGGCTGGGGCAAAGTCCACAAGCCGCTTTACGACCGTCAACTGCGGCTAACCGGCAAACCCGATTATCTCGTGCGGCGCGGTGAGCAGGTCATCCCCGTGGAGGTCAAATCCGGCAAAGCGCCTCCAGCGCCTTATGATTCGCACATCTACCAACTCGCGTCGTATTGTTTGCTCGTCGAGCGCAGCATGGGCAAACGTCCGCCGTATGGGATTATCCACTATGAAAACCGCGATTTTGCGGTGGATTACACGCCAGAATTAGAAGAATCTTTGCTAGAGATTCTGGATGAAATGCGCCGCGACGAACGCCGCCCGGAAGTGGGTTGCTCGCACCAAAGTATGGCGCGCTGCCGAGGTTGCGGATACCGCCAAATCTGCAACCAGCGCCTCGCCTGATTCCTGTATAATAGGAGCATTATGGATGCTCTTTCTTCGCCCCAAAAACTGGTTATTGCCATTCATCCGAAATTTCCGAAAGCACTCGAAGAAGCGCAGGCGATTTCGGACTATTTGCGCGGACAAGGTTTCGATGTTCCGCTCGGCTCGCTACACGACGAAGATTTACGGCGGCGTGTAAAAGATGGCGAGTTTGATGTGCTCATCGCAGTCGGCGGTGATGGCACGATTTTGCGCGCCGGACACCTAACTGCACCCTGCGGTGTGCCGA
Organism: Anaerolineales bacterium; assembly: GCA_024763295.1. GTDB lineage: Bacteria > Chloroflexota > Anaerolineae > Anaerolineales > Villigracilaceae > Desulfolinea. The sequence continues at coordinate 1,465 of JANTFU010000177.1, read as the reverse complement.
TTTTGGGCATCAACATGGGCAAATTTGGCTTTTTGATTCAGGTTAATCGCAATGAGTGGCGCGAGATGTTACAACGAATGCTCGATGGCGATTTTTGGATCGAGAAGCGCCTGATGCTGCGCGTGGAACTTTTCCGCGCGGGCGAAAGTCAGGGCATTTGGCATGCGTTGAACGAAGCGGTGGTGAGTCGCGGGCAATATTTAAACCCCGTGCGCATTGCCGCCAGCGTGGACGGTTTGCATCTTGCAACGTATGTCGCGGACGGTTTGCTCGCCTCCACCGCCACAGGCTCTACCGCTTACGCTCTCGCGGCTGGCGGACCGATTTTGCCGCCCGATTTACGCAATATCTTGATTGTTCCCGTTGCACCGCATCTTTCAGTAGATCGCGCAGTTGTTTTGGCAGAAGGCGCCTCGGTGAGCATCACCGTCAAAAGCGACAACGCTGTGCTTAGCGTGGACGGACAAAGCCCCGTCGGGCTGGATGCCGGTGACCGCATCGACATTCGCTCAGCGGATTATTCTGTAAAATTTGTTCGTTTTGGTGATTTGGGTTATTTTTATCGTAATATCACGGCTCACATGAACCAAAACCCAACGACGGATAAATAAATCTAAAAAACGGTAGGGGCGGAGTTATCCCGCCCCATTCAAAAATCAAACACCAACTATGACCGAACCCCTCTACTGTGCCAACCACCCCAACCGCGAAACGACGCTGCGTTGCAATCGCTGCGAAAAGCCGATCTGCACTAGTTGCGCCGTGCATACCCCAACGGGCTATCGCTGTCAGGAATGCGTAAATGCCCAAAAGAAAAAATTCGATACTGCCGAATGGCACGATTACATCATCGGCGTTGGTATCGCTTCGATGCTCTCGCTGATTGCCAGCATCATCATCGCCATCATCGTCTCCATCATTCCCTTCTTTGGCTGGATCATTGCCGCTGGTCTTGCCGGTGGCGCGGCTTCACTTATCAGCAAAAGCGTTAAAAGATTTCTCGGCGGCAGACGCTCCAAAAAACTCTTCGTGCTAAGTACAGCGGGCGTGGTTTTTGGCGCACTCCCCGCTGTTATTTTCGCTTTTATTTTTGGCGGTCTCTACGGCATCCTCGGGCAAGGCATTTACCTTTTTATCACCGTGCCTGCCGTTTACTATTACCTCTCCGGTTTCCGACTTTAATATGCTCACAGAACTTCGCATCGAAAACTTCGCCATTATCGAAAAACTCGAACTCACTTTCGGCAATGGTCTTGTCATCCTGACCGGTGAAACTGGCGCGGGCAAATCCATCATTTTGGATGCTGTTGAAATCCTGATTGGCGGACGTGCCGACACCAGTGTCGTGCGGGCAAATTCGGCGCGTGCCAGCGTCGAAGGCACCTTCAAACTCGCCGGCAGCGAAAAAGCCGCTGTTCACAAAATTCTCAAACGCGAAGACTTGCTGGATGAAGAAGATTACGTC
>JANTFU010000176.1 GCA_024763295.1 Anaerolineales bacterium | reverse complement strand
CCAGAAAATCGGCATCCCTTCGCTGCTGGTCACGCCTGATGATGTCAAGCGTCTCGCGCCCCACTTCCGCACGGATGATTTCAATATCGCTGCTTATGAACCTGAATCGGGATACGCCGACCCGAACGCGGCAGCCACCTCCCTGATGGCTGCCGCAAAAAAACTCGGCGCCCGTCTCGTGCAGGATTGCACCGTCCGTGATATTCAAGTTGCTTCCGGCAAAACAACAGGAGTCTCGACGAGTCAGGGAGAGTTCTCCGCCCCCATCATCGTCAACGCAGCGGGTGCGTGGGCAAAAGATGTCGCCGCGATGGTCGGCGTTGACTTGCCCATCACCACTTGGCGACATGACGTGATGTACGTCAAAAATCCCAAATCCGTGCCCGAATATTCCCCGACCGTCATCGACAATATCCACTCGATGTACTTCCGCCCCGAAACGGGCGGACTGACTTTGGTCGGGCTAGAAGATAATAATCCGCTCGGCGAATCGCCCGAAGGCTACACGGATCGCGCCCAGCCCGGCTTCGTGGAGCGTGCGATTGACCGCATCTGCGAGCGCATCCCTGCGATGGAAGCAGGCGACCTGCACTCCGACAACGGCGGGTATGATGGCATCTCGAAAGACATGCGTGCGGTCATTGGTCAAATCGGTCCCGAAGGCTTTTATTGTCAGTGCGGTTTCAGCGGTACAGGCTTCAAAATCTCCCCCGCCGTTGGTCTCTGTATGTCAGAATTAATCGTTGATGGCGCTGCCAAAACTGTCGACATCACGCCCTTCGATCCGAATCGTTTCGCGCGTGGCGAACTTCTTAAAGGCGACAACGCCTACGACGACATTTGGCACTAAATCTGAAGCGTGAAACGTAAAATATGTTTTTTTACGTTTCACGCTTTAAATCCATTACAGAAAGAATTACACACGCAGGAGAAATTATGTACACAGTCGCAGTCCAAAGAAAATTCGTTGCCCAACACTTCCTCATCGGCGGTGATTGGGGTGCTGAAAACGAACGTCATTCGCATCATTATGTGCTTGAGTTGCAGCTTGAAGGCGCTACCCTCGACCAGCACGGCTACCTTGTTGATATCGTCGATATCGAAGCCAATCTCGATGCCCTCGTCGCGGAACACCGCGACAAAACCCTCAACGAAATGCCCGCCTTTGCAGGGCTAAACCCCTCTATCGAACACTTCTCACGCATTCTTTGTGAGACCCTCAGCGAGCGCATTGCCGCGCCAAACATCTCTGCTTTCACCGTCAAACTCTGGGAAAACGAAATCGCTTGGGCAGCCTATCGGCTGGAGCGCTGATGCGCGTTGGTTTGCTAATCTACGGCAGTCTTGATACGCTTAGCGGCGGCTATCTCTATGACCGCAAGCTCGTCCAGCATCTGCGGGATGCAGGCGATGATGTGGAAGTCATTTCGATCCCGTGGCGGAATTACGCAGCACATCTCACGGATAATTTCTCCGCCTCGCTCCTGCGACGTTTACTTGGTCTGCGCGTGGACGTTTTGGTGCAAGACGAGCTAAATCATCCATCATTATTTCGGCTCAATCAACGTCTCAGGTGGCGTTCCTTCCCCCATCGGGGGAAGGCTAGGAAGGGGGCTTTTCCGCCCATCATCTCCATCGTCCACCACCTGCGCAGCAGCGAGTTGCGTCCCGCGTGGCAAAATGCGTTTTACCGCATTCCCGAAGCGGCATATCTGCGTAGCGTGGACGGGTTTGTCTTCAACAGTCAAACCACGCGCGGCGTCGTCGAAGCGACCATTGGCGAATCCCGCCCGCATGTGGTTGCCTTTCCCGCAGGCAACCGTCTAAACCCGCAAATCACCGATGTTGAAATTGCCGTCCGCGCCCAAGCGGATGTATTGAAGATCGCCTTTCTCGGCAGCGTTATTCCACGCAAGAATTTGCACACCCTCGTGGATGCGCTTGCGCTCATCGACGAAAAACTTCACCTAACTGTCATCGGCAATCTTGATGTTGAACCTGTCTATGTGCGCCAAATTCAAGCGCAAGTAGCCCGATTAGGATTGAGCGAAAAAATCACTTTTACAGGCGCACTGAACGATGAGCCGCTCAAAGAAAAATTGCGCGAAAGCCACATTTTAGCCTTGCCTTCTTCCTATGAAGGTTTCGGGATTGCCTATCTCGAAGGGATGGGCTACGGTCTGCCCGCCATTGGCTCAACGGACGGTGCCGCCCATGAAATCATCACGCCCGACGTGGATGGCTATCTCATCAACCCCAGCGGTGCCGAAACCCTCGCTGTCCGTCTTCGCACACTCGCCCACGACCGCGAAAAGCTCATCCAAATGAGCCTTGCTGCCCGCGAACGTTATCGTTCGCATCCTACTTGGAATGAGAGTATGGCGAAAATTCGCAAATTTCTACTACAAATCATAAGCGTTGGTTGAGTAGGCGACGCACTTCGCCGTATCGAAACCAACAGTTTACGACAAAGATTTGGCTTCGATACGCTCCGAAAAGCATCGGAGCTACTCAGCCACCGAACAGAAAAAATGACAAAATACAACAACTTCCCCCGCTACCTTGCCTCCAAAAAGACCGTCGATGACCGCGCCCTTAACCAGCGCGTCTGGGACGCCCTCGCCGAACGCCTTAACGATCCTTGGGATTTAGAAATCCTCGAAATCGGCGGTGGCATCGGCACGATGATCGAGCGTCTGCACGAGCGCGACACGCTCCAGCACGTCCACTACACCTTGCTCGACGAGCAGCCCGGAAATATCGCTGCTGCCAAAGAGCGCCTGCCAAAATGGGCGGACGAGCACAACGTCACCTGGCATTGGGAGGACGAAACCCTCATTCTTTGGCACATGGGACAGGTCACCCAGGTCGATTTTCTTGCCGAAGACCTCTTCAATTTTCTCGCTCGTCGTCCCGCTGACCAGCAATACGACTTGCTCATCGCGCACGCCTTCCTCGATTTGGTCGATATTCCCGCTACATTGCCCGAACTTTTCAAAACGCTCAAGCCTAACGGTAACTTCTACTTCACCATCAATTTCGACGGTGAGACCATCTTCGAGCCAGACGTCCCCGACGATGCCGAGGTCATGGCTGTCTATCACCGCACGATGGACGAGCGCATTACCAATGGCAAGCCATCGGGCGATAGCCACGCGGGGCGTCATCTTTTCACTCATCTGCGCAACGCGGGCGCTAAAATCGAAGCGGCGGGCGCGTCCGATTGGGTTGTTTTCGGCGATGAGAGCGGCTATCCCGCCGACGAAGCGTATTTTCTGCACTTTATCGTCGACACGGTTCGGGGCGCGCTTGACGGGAAAATTACCCCTCGGCAAATCGAAAGCTGGGCGAGCGCCCGCCATGCCCAAATCGAGCGCGGCACGCTGGTCTACATCGCCCACCAACTCGATTTTTTCGGCAGCGTCCCATGAAAACGACCGTCAACGTCGCCATGACTCTGGATGGCAAAATCGACAATGTCGCGCGGCAGGGAGCGAAAATCTCGTCCGATGCAGATTGGGAACGCGTGGATGCAATGCGCGCCGCGCATGACGCGATTTTGGTCGGCGGCAACACGCTGCTGGCGGAAGACCCGCGCCTAACGGTCAAATCGGAAGAATTACGCGCCGACCGCCTCGCGCGTGGACTTGCGCCTGATCCCGCCAAAGTGGGCATTGTCTCGGCGTGTGCCTTGCCCGCCAATTCGCGCTTCCTGAACGATGGCGGTGGCGAGGTCTTCCTCTTCACCACCGAGCGGACATCGCCCGAACAACTCGCGCTCTTGCGTAATGCCGGCGCAAAAGTTTTCGTGCTTGGTAAAACGCGCGTGGATTTAGTTGCAGCCTTCAAGGTTTTGGCAGAACATGGCATCGAAACCCTCATGGTCGAAGGCGGTGGCGGGATGATTGCAGCGCTGCTCGAAGCGGGACTGGTGGACGAAATCCACGCTTACATCGCACCGCGCATCTTTGGCGGGGCAACTGCGCCCACGTTGGCGGATGGCAATGGGCTATTGGGCGGTATTCATTTGAAATTGTTGACATTGGAAAAGTTGGAAGAAGACGGGATTTTGCTAAAATACAAAGTTTTGTGATGTTTGCCCACCATAATCTTTCAGACCTACCCGAATATGTGCACAGAGACTATTCGAGTGCCATAGACGACTTTATTGTTGCGTGGAGAATTATCAATTAAGAGCAAAGATTAAATAAAGTGCAAAATTTCAGTCCCTGAGCGGAGCACTGAACGAGAGAGAAGTGCGTAGTCGAAGGGCGATTTTCAGGGAACGCCGTCCTTCGACTACACTCCTCCCGTTGGTCGTCGCTCCGCTCAGGAACTGGTGCAACTTTGTATGTTAATTCCCATTCCTTAGTCAAATTTGGGTAGTTCTGAGAGCGTTTTGCTTCCGGTTGAAAACATCGTCACTTCAAGTTGATCTTTGAGCAAGCCGATTTTTTCGACGACCTTATCGGTTGAGACGAGCGCAGCGCGCAAGAAGGGCGTTGCCAAGCCGCCAAGCGTCGCGCCGAGTGCAATGGATTTGGCGATGTCCAACCCGTTTTTTAGACCGCCGCTGGCGAAGACGATCATTTCAGGGGCGGTTTTCTTTACATTTAGAATCGAGTCGGCAGTCGGGATGCCCCAGTCGATGAAGGTGGCGGCTAATTCGCGGGTAAATTCGTCGGGGGCGCGGTGCATTTCGACCTGCGACCAGCTTGTACCGCCCGCGCCCGCCACATCAATGGCGTCTACGCCGCAATCGGCAAGCAATTTGGCGGTATGTGCTGAAATCCCCCAACCAACTTCTTTGGCGATGACAGGCACGTTCAACTTTTTGCAAATTTCTTCTATCTTCTTTGCCAAGCCTGCAAAATTCGTGTCCCCGCCTGCTTGGACGGCTTCCTGCAAGGGGTTGAGATGCAAAATCAGTGCGTCGGCGGCGAGCATATCGACGGCACGTTGGCACTCGTCGATGCCGTAGCCGTAATTGAGTTGCACTGCACCGAGATTGGCAAAGAGCATTGCGTCCGGAGCGGATTCGCGGCAAATTTTGAAGGTTTGGGCTTGTTTGGCGTCTTCGATGGCGGCGCGTTGCGAGCCGACGCCCATCGCGATGCCCGTTTCTTGCGCGGCTTCTGCCAGCCTGCGATTCAGAGTCGCGGCTTCGGCTGTCCCGCCGGTCATTGACGAGATCAGGATGGGGGCACGCA
>JANTFU010000175.1 GCA_024763295.1 Anaerolineales bacterium | reverse complement strand
GGCTATGTTTTTTTAGTCCCTACGGGACTTTCATGCCATGAGGAAGGGCTTCCAGCCCGCACCGAGTCGGTTGGAGATAATCTCACTTGACCACCCACACGAACCACACAGTAGCAATGATAAAATACGCGCATGTTGCTCGATAATACCAGTCACTTTAAAGAACTTGATTCGCAAAATCTGCACGCCCAAATTGACACCTTGCCCGAAAATCTCGCAGCCGGTTGGACTTTGGGAAAGCAGCTAGCGCTGCCCGAACTCGCTTCCGTCAAAGAGATTATCTTCGCCGCGACGGGTAATTCCGCTATGGCTGCCGCGCTACTCGAAACGTACGCCGCCCGAACTTGTTCGTTGCCCATCCGCTTGGTGCGCGGCTACAGCTTGCCAGCCTCCGCTCGCGGTGCCGAAACTTTGGTGATCGCCCTCTCGCATAGCGGCAACGACGAAGAGAGCCTCGCCCTCGTCGCTGCTGCGCAAAATGCGGGCTGCACACTCGTTACCCTCAGCACGGGCGGAAAATTGGCACAAGTCGGTGCAACGCAATGGGATTATGCGTATAGCGGACAGGAAAATTTCGCGCTGGGGATGCAACTCGGACTTTTGTTGGCACTCTTCGCGCGCCTTAACGTGATTCCGCTCACAGGGGCAGAAATCGACCAAACGGTACGCAAGCTCAAATCCGTGCGCGTCGCGCTGCGCCCTGATGTGGACGCCGTCAAAAATCCAGCCAAGCGCACAGCCGGTCAGGCGGCGGGACGCTTCATCACCGTCTACGGCGCAGATTATCTCATCCCCGTCGCCGAGCGCTGGGCGGCGCAAATCAACCTGCTGGCAAAATCCGGCGCTACATTTGCATCCCTCCCGGAAGCCGATCACAATCGACTGGCTGGCACGGAAAATCCTGCACAGGTGATGCTGCATACACACCACATCTTTTTGCGCGCGCCATCCGACCATCCGCGCAACCGCGCGCGCCTTGAACAAATGCGCCAAGCCTTCATGCTCGAAGCACTCAGCACGGATACTGCCGACGCGCGCGGCAAAACGCCCCTAACGCAAATGTTGACGATGCTGCTCTTTGGCGATTATGTTGCCTACTATTTGGCGATGATCTACGGCGTGAACCCCGCTACGCGCGATACCCGCGACGCGCTCGACGTATGCTGAAATATTGGCACGCTTTTCAAGAGAAAGACAGCAAGGAAAAGATCTTTTTTCTTGCTAGCGCGGCGTTCGTGCTGCTGGGGCTGCTCTTGCGCGCGCGGCATTTTCTTGCGGGGCGCTCGCTTTGGTATGACGAAGCCATGCTGGCGCTGAATGTACGCGACCTGTCCTTTGGCGCACTGACCCAACAGCCGCTACCTTACGAACAGGGCGCGCCAATCGGCTTTCTCTTTTTTCTGAAAGCGACCGTGCTGCTCTTTGGCGATTCGGAATATTCTTTTCGCTTATTTTCCTTTTTGGCGGGCAGCGCAGCGCTGCTTATTTTTGCCTTTCTCGCGCAGAAATATTTACAAAAAACGGGCGCTTTTTTCGCGCTGGCGCTTTTTGTTTTTGCGCCCTTCGCCATTTATTACAGTGCTGAAACCAAGCAATATATGGGCGATCTTTTTGCCGTCCTTTTTGTGCTTTGGCTTTACGATTGGCTTTTAAGCGCGCCTTATAGTCGCAAAAAAAACGCCGTTTTTACGCTTGCCAGCAGCCTTTTACTGTGGATTTCGCACGCATCTGTTTTTGGTGTGGCTGCGGTTGGCTTGAGCCTGCTTTGGCATTTTTACCGCCAAAAAGAAATGCGCGCCTTTTGGGAAACCTTTACGGGCTTGGTCCTCGCGGGCGTCAACGCCCTGCAGGTCTACTGGATCAATATCCGCCCGCTTGCGCAAAACGCTTTTCTCGCCTCCTTTTGGGAAGATGCCTATATGCCGCTCCCGCCGACCTTCGGCTGGCTGCTGGATATGACAAACGCCTTGCTGCAAAAGCCGTTCGGATTAAAAATCCCTGCCGCGCTCGCACTTGGGTTGGGCTTGGTCGGTGCCATTTGGCTTTGGCAGCGACAAAAAGATTTTGCCCTGTCCATCTTCCTGACAATCTTCCTGACGCTCATTGCCGGTGCGCTACAAAAATATCCCCTCGCCGAGCGGATGTTACTCTTTTGGGTGCCGCTTATCTTTCTGCTCTTCGGCGCGGCGCTGGATGCACTTTTGACGTGGATTAAGCCGCGTTCTTTGGCGCTTTTTATAGCCATTTTTCTGGCGGCTTATCTCTTGTCTTTCCCCATGCAGGAAGCAGCTTCAAAATTTCAAAAGCCGCTTATGCGCGAGCATATCCGCCCGGCGATGCAGCATTTGGCGGAGAATTACCGCGAGGGTGATTTGCTCTATCTCTACTATTTTTCTGAGCCAGCCTATCTTTTTTATGCCCCCAAATATGGCTTGGATGCGATTCCTTTTGTGCTCGGCGAGAACCGACAAGGTGCGCCGGAGTTATATAAGAGCGACATCGACGCGCTCGATATTCACGGGCGCGCGTGGTTTTTATTCACGCACGTTTACGAAGTGCCGGAAATCAATGAAGAATATTATATTCGGGATTATTTGAAACAAATCGCCGAGCAAAAGCGGAATTTCCGCTATCCGGGTTCATCGGTTTCGCTATATCTGTATATTTTCCCTAAATAAAAACGCTCTAGCTGCCGTCCTCGGCGGCGATTTTTACGCGAAGACCGCGCCGAGGACAGCGCTGGGAGCGAGATCAAAAGAGCTGACCTGCAACGCACTTATGAAGTGCAATGCAGGTCGTTTTTTTACTCAGCGTAAGTGAAATCAACAAAAACGCCTTTTGCCAACAGGCGCATGCCCTGCGTGGGGATGTCGATGGCGATGATGGCGGCATCATCCCAGTCCTCGCTGCGCGCCATTACGAGTAGGGTGTTGTCGTTCAGCCAGCCGACGGGTTGGACGCGCTGCACACTGCCCAAGCCGGAGACGCTCAGAAAAGCGGTATCCGCAAATTGGGCGATGACGTTGCCCTGTAAGTCGCCGACGCGCACAAGCGAGTGGAAGTCGGGCACTTCTGCCATTTGCCAGCCACTGGCTTCCATCCATGCTAGATATTGGGTCGTGGGCGAGAATTTGGCTTCACCCGCGCCGCGTTGGTTAACGGCATCCACGAGGGGGTAGGTGACGGTCTCGCCAGTGACCAAGCTACGGGCGGTCATCGCTGCCGACCCAGCGTCCACGCTCGTATCGTTTGTGTAGGCAACCCAGCTTCGGTCACGGGAGAGATCCGACGGATTCGCTTCATCCCCAAGGTATTGGTAGGCTGTTCCGCTGTTCAAATCCAGATAGGCGAGTGTCCTGTAGGGGGCGTAGACAATATCGCCACCGATGCCCCAGGGAATTTTTGTGTACCAAATCCCGCTGGGCGTTGAATCTTCCATATCAACAGCCAATACAGAGAGTGCCCAGCTTGCGGGATCAAGATCGTAAAGCTGGGATGGGGCATTTGCCAGCGTTTGAGGTGAACCAACGTAGAGATTGGAAATCAAACCGCTATCGGTATATTCGGTGGCGACGTACGCAATGAAGGGCATGCTTTGCGCGCCAACGATATCGACGTAGAAGTCAACATTTTTGAGCGTGGTGGCTTGCCCGTTGTCATAGTAGACGAGGGAACTTTCTTCACGCGAGGCGTTGTAGATGATGGGCAAGTTGTTACTGCCGATGATGAGCGGGGCAGCGATATGCAAATCCCCAGCATTTAAATTGGGTGGTTGAAGTTGAAACAGCAGATTGCCCGCTGTATCGTGGACGCTCAGAATATCGTCTTGGCGCGTGACAAAGCCGTTCGGCAGATTGACGATTGGTGCTGGGGCAGTCGGTTCGAGAATTTCGGGCAATGCGGTGGGCGATGCGAATGGGGTGACGGGGACGGGTTCCATTGGCGGGGCAGTAAAGAGCGAACAGGCTAAGACGATGAAGAGAGCCGAAATGACACCAATTGCGCGGAGTGATTTGTTTTGTTGCATGACTAATCTCCTATTCTGAGTCTTAGGTAAGTAATCGAGCCAAAGTTTTCTGGTATTTTATGATGAAAAAACAGCCCCCCTTTATCCCCCCAAATGCCAAAAGCATGGAATTTTGGGGGAATAGCCGCCCCTCCCCTAAATTCGACAGCACTATCGTCGCATTTGGGGGAGGCTGGGAGGGGGCAGGTTTTACCAAATTACTTATACTCAGGGACCTAGCTCGGTACTTAACCGTGAAGACGTAAAAATGCTGAGCAAAAAACGCAAATCTGCGCTAATCTACGCGAAAAATTGTGAAGATTAGCGGTTAAAAATCTCGTTACGGTTAAGATGCGTTATAGCGAGTCTTGAGAATCTCCTGTATTTGCCTGTTTTTTTGCTTCTTCTAATTCTGCCAGCATAGCGTTGAATTTTTCTGCGCTTTGGTGGTAGGCTACCAGCCACTTAATTACATCATCACGTTCTTTTTTTGCCTGTGCTTGCTTTTTCTTTTCCTGAATCGCTCTGATGCGATGATTGATATCTTGCAAAACAGCAGCGGGATCAAGCACGTCTTCAAACTCAAATTCTTCGCCACCAATGTGCATATAAACGGTGCCGTAGTTAAAGAAAACACCAAGGAGTCCAACGCGCTGATATTCAAGAGATTCGATATTTTCAATGGGCGCGGAGCGACTTTGGATATCGCCGAATGGTTTGCGGTCGATGTCGAAGACTTTGTCGGTAGAGACCTTAAAAATATCATTTTGCCAATCGACGTATTGATAGTATACCCACCCCATCGCCCCAACCCAGAGAAGCAGTACGATCCCAATCAGCGAAACGGATAGCGTTGTGTCGCTTTTGGCGACGAAAAATAAATAAAATCGGAACAAGAGAAAAGCAAAAAGCGCCAGCGCCACCAGCGCGGGGATGCCCGCCTGTTGCACAAGCACAACAATATGTTTACGATAGACAATTTCTTTGCCTTCTTCGTAACGCAAATTGAAAATCGCGTTCGGCTTTTTCTTCTTTTTTTGTTTCGGCTTAAAGAGTTTTACCTTGGGCGGCTTGGGCAAAAAGTCTCGTAAAGTTTTAGGCGGCGGTGGCGGTGGGGGCGGTGGCGGCGGCGCGTTTGATGGGCGTCTTTTCTGTGCGATGGTTTGCGCCGACTTAATTTCCGCAATGATTGCATCGTGCAGACGATTAACTTCTTCTTCCTTTTCT
>JANTFU010000174.1 GCA_024763295.1 Anaerolineales bacterium | reverse complement strand
TCGATGCGTCCGAGCATCTTGGCGCTGTCAAAATCGCCCGCCAAACCAAGCACGGCGTTGTTGGGCGCGTAATAGGTTTTGTAGTGCGCGTAAAGGTCGTCGCGTGTCAGCGTGTACAAGTCGGCTTTGTCGCCAATAACCATGTGATGATAAGGATGCACGCGAAAGGCGGCGGCTTGGACGGCTTCGTAGAGGCGGTAAGAGGGTCTGTTTTCGCTGCCTTCGCGCTCAGAAATGATAACCGTGCGCTCGGAGGCGACTTCTTCCGGCGCGAAGAGACTGTTGACCATGCGATCGGCTTCGAGGCGCAAGATCAGGTCGATATTTTCAGCGGGCATGGTGGCGAAGTAGTTTGTCCAATCATGCGAGGTGGTGGCGTTCCAAGTGCCGCCGACGCGCGAGATGGCTTTGTCGAGTTCGCTGGCGGGGAATTGGGGCGTCCCTTTAAATTGCATGTGTTCCACCCAATGCGAGATGCCGGTTTTTCCGCTTACTTCATCACGCGAGCCAACGCGATACCAGAGCCAAGATGAGATAATTGGCGCGGTGTGAATTTCTTTGAGAAAGACGGTCAGACCGTTTTCAAGGGTGGTTTTGGTGAGGGTTTCTTTCATAGAATATCCTTACAGAGGAAAGAAGAAAGAGGAAAGAAGGGCTTTTCCTTTCTTCTTTCCTCTTTTTTTGCTGGGGGGGGAGCGGGCGGGATAACCCCGCCCCTACATTTCAGGGGAGAATTTACTCTTCGAGCGGCGTCTCTACCGGACAGAGTTCTACGCCGAAGCTGTTGGTGGCATCCAACTTGACGAGACAGTAAAGCGGACGGACAACATCTTGCAAGCCGACGAAGGGTTCGTGCAGGTCGGTTTCTGCGAGAGCGATATCGACCGGTACGTTCAGCGCAATGGGAATCATTTCGTTGACGGGAACTTCGAGCGAGAGTCTGATCGGTAGCTCTGTGCCGGCGGGCAGCACAACGGTTGCCGGGGCGTTGAAGATATTTAATCCGCCAGTGGTTAGCGCGACGCGCGCACCGTCAATGGTGACGGCTTCGCTAAGCACAACAGTCGTGTTCTGATTCAAGCCCAACGTAAAAGCGACCGGAATCTCATCTTCAACCAGTATATTGGTCTTGATATGCGCCTGATCCATTTTTTCGAAGTTGTCGTAAAGTCCCTGCAGGAGGTCAAGCGGCGTGTTCACACCAACTTCATCGGGGAAGTTCTCAACCGTTTTCGTGGTAATTGCGCCCACTTGTTCAATGGTGAGATCGGGCGGGAGGGCTTCGCCTTTTTCCTGCAGGAGTGCCAGCGTTTCTTCAACAGGGAAGTATTTGGCATATTTATTGATGTATCGAAAGGCAACCAACGCAACAATTAGCACAACGATGGTGACCGTCATTGAGATGATGCTCGCAATCGTCCACAGGGCGCGCAAGAATTTCTCACCGCTGAAAAAAGCTTTTTTCTCGCGGGTCTCGTCTTCAGCAGGCAATGAAGGTGTACCGGTTTCAGATGGCACCTCTGTAGAAGGAGATAAAGGTGTGCCAGATTCAGGAGGCTTCTCTGTCGGTGACGACACTGGTGGAGGTGTGTTATTGCTTTGTCCAAGCAAATTCTGATATTGACGAGCCTTATTTTCATCGTAGGGGTGCGGTTGAGCCATGAGAAACTCCTTCAACTCTTATCAAGTGTATCAATGAATTAATCTTAACACAGACTAGGAAAAAAGGAGGATACGCGCATTTGTTCTCTTTGCGCTTTTTCAGGGGCGCAGAGAAGGTTCAAGTAGCTAGTGGATAGGATATTCGTCGTCTTGCCCGAAAAATCCCTTTATGCTAGACTTAATTCTAGACAATATTTCTCTTTTTTACTCACATCCAAGGAAAAAACGATGGCTGAAAAAATTCTAATCGTTGATGATGATCTTGATACGCTGCGGCTGGTCGGTTTGATGCTCCAAAAGCAGGGATACGAGATTGTTGCTGCCAATAATGGGGTGCAAGGTTTACAAAAGGCGGCTGAAGAAAAGCCGGCCTTGATTTTGTTGGATGTGATGATGCCGGATATGGATGGCTACGAAGTCACCCGACGCCTGCGTCAAAGCGCCGCGACCGCCCATACCCCCATCTTGATGTTCACTGCCAAATCTCAGCTCGACGATAAGGTAACCGGCTTCGAAGCCGGTGTGGACGATTATCTCACGAAGCCCACGCATCCTGCCGAGTTACATGCGCATGTCAAAGCTTTGCTGGCACGTTCAAGTGTCACAACCCAAGAAGCCGCCGAAGAATCTGCCGATAAAAAAGCCTATATTGTCGGTGTGATTAGCGTACACGGTGGCTTAGGTGTTTCGACAATTTCCATGAATTTAGGCAGCTTCTTACAAAAAGGACTGGACGCCGAAGTGATTGTTGCCGAAATGCAGCCCGGTTTTGGGACCCTCGGACGTGATCTTGGCTTTGAAGAATGCGATGAATTTTCTACCTTGCTCAAAAGCGCCCCTGACGCGATTAATGCAGAGGATGTGAAAAACGCTCTGAACCAACATAAAACCGGATTGAAATTTTTGCTGGCTTCCGAGCAGCCCAATGAACTGCCTTTGATGGAATCCTTACCCCAATATGACGCGATTGTAAAACAATTAGCGGCGATTCCGCGCTTTCTTATCCTTGATTTTGGGGCAGGCTTACCACGCATGACACAAAAATTAATCCGTCAATGCGACCATGTAATTGTAGTGACCGAAGGGATCAAAAACACGATAGCGCATACCAAGATTTTGTTGCAAAACCTGCTTGAATTAGGAGTTGACGAAGATAAATTCACAATGGTTTTGAATAACCGCGTACGCACCGATCGCTTACTTTCATTGAGCGAAGTGGAAAAAACGCTGGGCGCGCACATCGGTGTTACCTTTACGCCTGCGCCCGAATTGCATGCGCAAGCCAGCCATTTAAAATCAATCGGGATTATTCTGCAAAGTGAGAGTATTACGAAACAACAATTCAAAAAATTAGCAGAGATCGTGGTAAAACACGAGAAAGAGCAAGCTGAGGCATGAGAAGGCTGGCAAGCCAAAGCATCAAAAAGCTCGATATTGCCAAAAAGCTTTTTCAACAAGCCAAGCATCCTGTTGTTTTAACGGGGGCGGGCATCTCCACGCCCTCGGGTATCCCCGATTTTCGTTCGGAGGGTACCGGGCTGTGGGCGAAGAGCGAAGCGATGGAAGTTGCTTCCCTAAATACCTTTCGCTACGATCCAACGCTATTTTATAAATGGTTTCGCTCGCTTGCCAATCAAATCGTAAACGCTCTCCCTAATGATGCTCATCTGGCTTTGGCACAATTACAACAGGCGGGGTATTTACAAACTGTCATCACCCAGAATATCGATATTTTGCATCAAAAAGCGGGATCTGAAAATGTCATAGAAATGCACGGGACACTGCGCACACTCTCTTGTACGCAGTGCTTTCGTCAAGTGGAGGCTGAACCTTTTTTGGTGCCTTTTATACGGGATGGGCGCATCCCACATTGTGACGCTTGCGGCGCAGTGCTAAAGCCTGATGTCATTCTTTTTGGCGAGCAACTGCCGCAAAAAGCATGGTACGCAGCTCGCAGCGCTGCCCGCCAAGCAGACCTGATGCTCGTAGTCGGCTCATCACTGGAAGTTTTGCCTGTTGCAGGGTTGCCCATGCAAACACTCGACCGTGGCGGGCATCTCATTATCATTAATCAAACCCAAACTTATTTGGATGTTCGCGCGGACTTAGTTTTTTCGGAAGACGCCGCCGAAGTTTTACCAAAACTTGTAAAAGAAGTAGTAGCACATGCCTGAGAAAACAAACATTCAAAATATTGACGATTATCGTCGCTTAATCGAAATTGCCCGCGACCTCGCTTCAACGCTTGATCTTGAATCCTTGCTTTACCGCATCGTCAGCGTAGCGTGTGAGATCGCCAACGCTGCTGAAGCATCGATCTTGCTTTATGACGATGTTAAACGCAAGCTCCGTTTTGAAGTCGCCACCAATATAGAGTTACCCAACATGCGTGGGTTGGATGTGCCGTTGGAAGGCAGCATTGCGGGCTGGATATTGACCAATCGCAAACCGGTGCGCATCAGCGATGTGCAGGAAGATACGCGCTACTACACAGGCGTAGAAATTGCCACCAGTTATGCGACCCAGTCCATACTGGGTGTGCCGCTGATAGCGAAAGACAAGGTTGTTGGCGTGTTGGAAGTGCTTAACAAGCGCGACGGAAAATTTACCGACAATGACGAAGAACTTCTGCTTGTCCTTGCAGCACAAGCTGCAATTGCTATTGAAAATACACGACTCTTCCAACAATCTGATTTAATCTCCGAATTTGTACACGAGTTGCGCACCCCGCTCGCTTCGCTTAGTACCGCTACCTACTTACTCCTGCGTCCGGAAATTTCCGCCCAGCAACACGAACAGATTGTCAAGAATATTCACTCAGAAACCTTGCGTCTCAGTGCATTGGCATCCTCTTTCCTCGACCTTTCTCGCCTTGAATCAGGACGGGTTCACTTCCGCTATAAAATGGTTGATATCAGCGAGCTTTTTAGTGCCTGTCGCGACATTATGCAAACCAAAGCGGACGAAAAGGAGATCACAGTTAGCATCAACGTCAAGGCGGGCACACCGAGCTTTGAAGCCGACCCTGACAAACTCAAACAAGTCATCCTAAACTTGCTCAGCAATGCGATTAAGTACAATAAGCTCGGCGGCACGGTCAGCCTCGAAGCAAAAGAAGATGACGATTATATGCGCATCTCCGTCATTGATACTGGCTACGGCATCCCCAAAGACGCCATGCCGCATCTCTTTAAGAAATTTTTCCGTGTACACGAGAACG
Organism: Anaerolineales bacterium; assembly: GCA_024763295.1. GTDB lineage: Bacteria > Chloroflexota > Anaerolineae > Anaerolineales > Villigracilaceae > Desulfolinea. The sequence goes on along the minus strand of JANTFU010000174.1, from coordinate 368 downwards.
AAGATAAAGCCATCGGCACAGGTTTGGGACTTTCGATCACCAAGCAAATCGTACTCGGGCATCGCGGCACAATCGATGTCAAAAGCAAATCCGGCAAGGGGACAACTTTTATCATCCGGCTACCCATCAAGGCACAGCGCGAATAAAACCGTTTGCGCTTGTTCTTACACTTAAACGAAGACACCGCCTGTCAGAGCGGTGTCTTTTCTTCTTAAGTTTCTACGCCATCATCAAGCGTGCCGCCCTGTGCCCCATCTCGACTGCGAAATTTGTCCCGCGATCCCAGGGGTAGACCTGACTCATGCTCGCAAAATAAATGCCCTCCAGCGGGGTCTCGATGGCAGGGATATTCTGTGAATGGTTGATTT
>JANTFU010000173.1 GCA_024763295.1 Anaerolineales bacterium | reverse complement strand
AAGGTTTTCATGTATAATATACAAACCTTAAATAGAATTATCTCTGCCGCCCAATTTTGCGGCTACGGCTCAAAACCGATCTTATGGAAATTTTCAGGGTACACCCTTTTTTATTGGGGAACTCCATCAGAAAAAAAGTAATGATGGAAAGATGTGAAACGGTCGAAAACAGATCAGACAGAAACAGACTCGCAATGCAAACACATCGTGCCCTTTGTGACTCTATTGTCATATAACCAACGAATTTTATTCTTTTAGAATTGTTCTTTGGCATATATTGTCGGACTTCCGCAGCCGTAGCCTAAATGAGGTTACGGCTGTTTGCGTTCAATGCCGAAAATTACTGCAATCAAAATCCAAAGAAGGAATAAGGAACGTGTCAACATCTATTTGGATGGCGAATTTGCTTTTGGGCTGACGCGGATTGTAGCCGGTTGGCTGCAAATTGGGCAGGAGCTTAACGAGAAAAAGATCGAGGCGCTGAAAGCTGAAGATGAACGAGAGCAAGCCTACATACGGGCGCTGAACTATCTTAGCTATCGCCCGCGCTCGATCAAAGAAGTGGAACAAAATCTGCGTAAGCACAAAGTCCCTGACGTACTCATCCCTGAAACAATTGAGCGCCTACGCAAAAATAATTTTGTCGATGACATGGATTTTGCAAAACAGTGGATTGAAAATCGCAATAGATTTCGTCCACGCGGAAAAAAAGCCTTAAGGCTTGAACTCCGTCAAAAAGGAATTGACAACGAGGACCTTCAGGAAGTTTTAGATGATCTCGTTGACGAAGAAAGCCTCGCTTATCAGGCAGGCTTAAAAAAAGCTAGACAACTGGCGAAACTAGAATGGCAAGATTTTCGCCGCAAATTAGGCGCTTTTTTGGCAAGGCGCGGATTTCCCTACAGCGTTATCAGCCCGCTGATACAACCGCTTTGGGATGCCGTCCACCCCGAAGAAGCCGCCATTGATGACTACGAATAAAAACGAGGAAAAAGATGAACCAAATTTTGCCCCCCTTATTTGCTCTGCTTTTGGGGTTGGCTGTTGGGTATATGGCACACCGTTTTCAGGTTGAACGCCAACGTCAACAGGACCTAAGCAAAGCGGAGGACATTCTCAAAGGCGCCAATGAGCAGGCGCGCCTGATTGAAATTCAGGCACGCGATAACGCGCTCAAAGTGATGCAAGACGCCGAGAAAGAACTCAAAGATCGCCGCCATGAGCTTAATCAAGACGAAAGCCGTTTGCAAAAACGCCGCAACGATTTGGATAGCCGCGCCGAAAAACTTGAGCGCCGCGAACAAAATCTAAACAAGCGCCAAAGCGCCATGGATCGACGTGCCAACGAAATCGACAAAATGTACGACGATCAGGTTGCTAAATTACAAGAGATTTCGCAGATGACCATCGACGAAGCTCGTGAACACTTGCTGGCACAAGTTGAAAAGGATGCGCGTGGCGACATGGCGCGCATTGTTCGCCAGATCGAAGCCGAAGCGCGTGAAGATGGCGAAAAACGCGCCCGTAAACTGATTGCCGACGCCATTCAGCGCGTTGCATCGGAACATGTTGCGGAAGTGACCTCCAAGATCGTCCCGCTGCCGAATGATGATATGAAAGGACGCATCGTTGGACGGAACGGACGGAACATCCGTGCGTTTGAGCAGGCTGCCGGTGTGGACGTGATTGTCGACGATACGCCTGAATCCGTTACCATCTCCTGCTTCGACTCGGTACGCCGCGAAATTGGTCGTCGTGCCATGACGCGCCTGACCCTTGACGGACGCATCCACCCTGCCCATATCGAAAAAATCATCAAAGAAGAAACCAAAGCCGTAGACAAAATTATGGCAGAAGCAGGCGAACAGGCGGCGTACGATGCCGGTATTCGTGGTTTGAAACCCGAAGTCTTACGCATGATGGGACGCTTAAAATTCCGCACCTCTTACGGACAAAACCAGCTTTCTCACGCTGTAGAAGTTGCCAAACTCTCCGCAATCATTGCCGCCGAACTTGGCGCAGATGTGGAAATGTCGAAAATGGGCGGCTTCCTGCACGACATCGGCAAAGCGATGGATCACAATCAGGAAGGCACACATGCTGCCCTTGGCGCAGAATTCTGCCGCCGCTACGGCGTGCCCGATAAAGTCGTCAACGCGATTGCTTCACACCATCACGAAGTTGACCAAGAATCCGTTGAAGCCGTAATCGCTGAAGCGGCTGATGCCATTTCCGGCGCGCGCCCCGGTGCCCGCCGCGAAGATTTGGAAGCCTACATCAAACGCATCCGCGCACTTGAAGACTTGGCTGCCTCCTTCACCGGTGTTCAAAAAGCCTATGCTATTCAAGCCGGACGTGAAGTTCGTATCATTGTGCGCCCCGACGAGATCGACGATTTCACTGCCGGTAAACTTGCCCGTGACATCGCCAAACAGATCGAAGAGACCATGCAATACCCCGGTCAGATCAAAGTGATCGTCATCCGCGAAACTCGTGCGATTGATTACGCCAAATAAAAGTAACTACCTATGTCATTGCGACCCCCGATGCTTTTCGGGGTGAAGCAATCCCCTAATTGTGCGGGAGACCGCTTCGCAAAAAGACGCTCGCGGTGACATGAATTGTATGGGTAGGTAGTTACGACGTTTGCAAGAAGTCTTTTGCTAAAGGAAACTCCTGAAGTCTGCCAGACTTCGGGAGTTTTTTTATCTGATTCTGCAAGGATTTGTGGTCATGCTTTTCACAGTCCACTTTTGTGGGTTTCACAGATGTAGCACAGTTCGTTTACGTCCGATCATGCAGAAAGTCATGATCAATCGACATCGGGCAAACTGGCATTTTTTTTGAAAGGGTGTCATAATTTGCATGGCATGTTGCATTCAAGGAGTGTTTGATGACCCAATTTTTGAAACACCAGCTTTATGATATTTTGAATCGTCCCGGTCCGCTCTGGTTAGTGGATGCGAATTTTAGCGGCGCAAATTTGCGCGAGGTCAGTCTCGTTGGCGCAAATTTGACCGAGGCACAATTAAGCGGTGCAAATTTGGAAAGAGCGGATCTTTCTGGCGCAGATTTGAAACAGACTCTATTGCGCGAGACAAAATTGAAAAGGGCGCGTTTGGTTGGGGCAAATTTCCAACAAGCAATGTTGAAGCGAGCCAATTTTTTTCAAGCTGATTTGGAAAATGCCAATTTCCGTGACGCGGAAATGAAAAACTCGATTTTTTTGGAAGCAAACTTGAAAGGGGCAGACCTGCAGAAAGCTCACTGTCAAAAGGCTGTATTTAAGAAAGCCAATCTCGTTAGCGCAGATTTTAGCGAGGCGTCGATGGACGAGGCATCTTTTAAAGAAGCGGTTTTGGACAGTGCCAGATTCTTGAAAAGCGATTTATGTAAGACTGATTTCCGCGAAGCGTCGTTGGTGGGTGCGACGTTTGAAGACGCTAATTTCTGTGATGCCGATTTGCGTGGCGCGGATTTGCGTAAAGCGAATTTGCACAAGGTCAATTTTCAGGGCGCGATTTTGCAAAATGCCAATCTTGAAGGTGCAGACCTGAGCGGTGCCGACTTGCGGAATGCAGTTATGTACGATGCTAATCTCAAAAACACAACCATGCCGGATGGCAGTGTGCACGAATAAAAGAAAAATTGCTGATTTTCATCTAAAAGGATGGTGACAGCCAAAAGGAACCAGCCTGCTATAATAAAAATATGGAAATTCTGTATTATTTGCTCTTTTTCAAATCTAGCCATTCAGACCTGATGGGTTCTTTCAACTTATCAGGTCTTTTTTATTCTTAAATTCAAAGGAGCGTTAATGGAAACACCCTGGGAATATCGTTATGCCTACCGCATGAAAGGCATGAAGAGTTCAATTATTCGCGAATTGCTAAAATTAACCCAAAAGCCGGAAATGATCTCATTTGCCGGGGGCTTGCCTTCGCCGGAAGTTTTCCCCGTCGATGCCTTCAAAGCTGCGGCGATGCGGGCATTGGATGTTCACCCCGAAAAAGCGCTGCAATACGGTACGACTGAAGGCTATGCCCCATTGCGCGAATGGATTGCAGAGCGTTCGGGGCGTTATGGGCTTAAGGTAAGCGCAGCCAATATTTCCATCACATCCGGCTCACAGCAGGCGCTTGATTTGCTGGGACGGCTCTTCCTAAATCGCGGTGATCGTGTCATTGTTGAAAACCCAACCTATTTGGGTGCAATTCAGGCTTGGAACGCCTACGGAGCCGAATATATCCCCGTCCCGATGGATGAAAACGGCATGATTACCGAGGAACTTGAAAAAGCCTTACGGAAGGGAGCAAAATTTATCTATGCCCTGCCGAATTTTCAAAACCCCAGCGGGGTGACGTTAAGCTTGCAGCGGCGACAAGCTTTGGTTGAGCTTGCTGACCGTTATGGAGTCCCGATTATCGAAGATGACCCTTACGGGCAAATCCGTTTCGATGGCGAAGATTTGCCAACCATCGCATCTGTTGACAGTCAATATCGTGGCAAAAACGACGGCTTCTACAACGGTAACGTCATTTATCTAAGCACTTTCTCGAAACTGCTCGCGCCCGGTTTGCGTATTGCGTGGGCGATCGGCGCCGAGACGATGATTAAAAAACTGGTCCAAGCTAAACAAGGTGCAGACTTGCATACATCCAGCTTTAACCAGATCGCTGTCCATGAAGTGAGTCAGGGCGGTTTTCTCGATGAGCATGTCAAGCTCATCCGCGCGACTTATAAAGAGCGTCGGGATGCGATGCTCGAAGCGATGGACGAACTTTTCCCTGCCGAAGTAACCTGGACGCGCCCGCAAGGCGGCATGTTCCTTTTTGTTCACCTGCCCAAAGGCATGGATGCGACCGAGCTTTTTGAAAAAGCCGTTGAGCGGAATGTCGCCTATGTGCCGGGAGCGGCTTTTCATGCCGTTGGGGGTGGCGAGAATACGATGCGCATGAATTTCTCGTACTCGACTCCCGACACCATCCGCGAAGGGATTGCACGCTTGGGTGAACTGCTGAAGGAAGAGATTTACAAGAGCTAGGGTTTAGACCGTCCCGCAGGGTGCATCCAAGCACCTGCGGGACGGTTTGATTTAAGCGAGGAAAGAGGCGAGAGGAAAGAAGTTAATGCTCTTTCCTCTCGCCTCTTTCCTTTTTTAAGCTCTCATGTTACGCACAGGACTCCGCGAGGAGCATGCACTTGCGACGAAGCGGTCTCATTCTTGCGAGAAGATTGCTTCGGCGGTAAAGCTGC
>JANTFU010000172.1 GCA_024763295.1 Anaerolineales bacterium | reverse complement strand
GATGTTTAGCGCGTTGCATAAGTTTAATCAGCAAGTGGATACCCCGGCACTAAGAATCGGGGTGGGAATTGCTACGGGGAAGGTTGTCGCGGGGAATATCGGCGGACGGGAGCGAATCGAATATACCGTCATCGGCGATACGGTCAATCTCGCCTCGCGTCTCGAAGATAAAACCAAAGAAATTGCCGGTAATACGCTAATGAGCGAAGAATGCTATCGCCAAGCCTCCGCTCATCTTTCTTTACAGGCGGAATTTTTGCCCGAAATTCGCGTCAAAGGCAAAAGAGAACCTTTGGGGGCGTATGCGATGGATATAAAATCCAGTGTTCCATTTCAAGCCAGCTAATTTCAGAACTAAGGTAAAATAGAACACTCGTTCACTTCGCCCTTCCTGATACCTGATTGCCTGATTTACTGCTCTCTAATTTACTAATCCCTAATTCCTATGCCCTTCAGACTCCAAGCCCCTTTTATCCCCACCGGCGACCAGCCCGAAGCCATTTCCCAGCTTGTGCAGGGTGTTCGTGCCGGACAAAACCATCAAGTTTTGCTCGGCGCAACCGGCACAGGCAAAACTTTTACGATTGCCTCGGTTATCCAAGAGTTGCAGATGCCTGCCCTCATCATGGCGCATAACAAAACCCTCGCCGCACAGCTTTATGCCGAGTTCAAAGAGTTTTTTCCTGAAAATGCGGTCGAATATTTCGTCTCATACTACGACTACTACCAGCCCGAAGCCTACGTCCCGCGCCAAGACCTTTATATTGAAAAAGAGACCGACATCAACGAAGAGATCGAGCGTTTGCGTCTCGCCGCGACGACTTCGCTCATGTCGCGCAAGGATGTCATTATCGTTGCCTCGGTTTCCTGTATTTATGGATTGGGGAATCCCGAAGAATATAACAAGGGCGCTGTGACGCTGACAGTGGGTGAGCTGACCCGCCGAAACGCCCTCATCCGACGCTTGGTCGAAGGTCAATATCAACGGAACGACCTCGAGCTTCGATCCGGTCTATTCCGCGTGCGCGGCGACACGCTCGAAATTATGCCCGCCTACGTCGACAAACGCGGCTACCGCATCGCTTTCTTCGGCGATGAAGTGGAGCGGATTGTCGAGTTTGATGCCCTGACGGGCGAAATCCTACAAGAACTGAATACCGTTGAGATTTATCCCGCGAAGCATTATTTAACGGCGGAAGACCAACTCAAAGAATCCATCGCTGATATCGAAAAAGAACTCGAAGAACGGGTTGCTTTTTTCAAAAAGAACGAGCAATTTCTCGAAGCACAGCGCATCGAACAGCGCACGCGCTACGATTTGGAGATGCTGCGCGAAGTGGGTTATTGCTCCGGCATTGAAAATTATTCGCGTCACTTCGACCGCCGTGCGCCCGGTACGCCCCCCTGGACGCTGATTGACTTCCTGCCGAGCGAATATCTGCTCGTGATGGACGAATCCCACATGACCGTCCCGCAGGTGCGCGGCATGTACAACGGCGACCGCTCGCGCAAGGAAACGCTGATCGAGTACGGCTTCCGTCTGCCCTCGGCGCTGGATAACCGCCCTTTTAAATTCGAAGAGTTTGAAGCGCACATGGGCTACACCATTTACACATCCGCCACGCCGGGACCTTATGAAATGCAGCACGCGGAACAAGTTGTCGAGCAAATTATCCGCCCGACGGGGCTGGTTGACCCGCCGATCGATGTGCGCCCAGTTGAGGGGCAAATTGACGACCTGATCGGCGAGATTCGTCAGCGCACGGAAGTGGGGCAGCGCGTGCTTGTCACGACGCTCACAAAACGTATGGCGGAGGATTTATCCGATTATTTGCTGGAGTTGGGCATCAAAGTCCAATATCTGCATTCGGAGATTGATACATTGGAGCGCGTGGGCATTTTGCGTGATTTGCGTTTGGGGGTTTTCGATGTGGTGGTGGGGATTAATCTCTTGCGTGAAGGGCTTGACCTGCCCGAAGTTTCCCTCGTGGCGATTTTGGATGCCGATAAGGAGGGTTTTTTGCGCTCGGATACCGCGCTGCTCCAGACGATTGGGCGCGCGGCGCGGCATGTGGATGGCAAGGTCATCATGTATGCCGACCGCGTCACTGACTCGATGAAACGCGCCATCGACGAGACCGATCGCCGCCGCGAGAAGCAGGTTGCGCATAACGAGAAGCATGGTATTCAGCCGATTAGCATTATGAAGGCGGTACGCGATATTACCGACCAACTGTCCACAACGGCGGTGGGCGTTGCCGAGCCGAAGGCTGAGTATACCGTCAACGGCGTCCCGACCCTGCCCAAATCAGAGATGAAGCGCTTAATCTCCCAACTTGAAAAAAGCATGAAAGAAGCCGCATCCAACTTGGAATTTGAGAAGGCTGCCCTCCTCCGCGATCAGCTTTTAGAGTTGCGTAAAACCTACGCCGAAGAATCGAATTTGCCGCCCTGGGAGCGCGTCAAGTTGATGGCGGGGGAAGAGTGATAAGGCAGAATTCACTGTTGTGAGCGGACAAGTTCTGCGCCGAGTGCGGCGAATTCATCTAAAAATTCGGCGTTCATTAGCCCGGGCATAGCCATAATCAACCCTTTGGGACCTAAAAGCAGGGTTAGTTGATCGCTGGTTTTGCGGAGCGGATGCTCCCTTGCCCAGCGGATGAGCGCTTGGATCATCCACGGGTTGATGATTTGTTGGGCGCGGGCTGGCTCGTCTGTGTAGGCGGTGAAATAGGCGCCGAGATCAGCGGGGAGGTCAATTGTTTGGGCGGTGTTGATATCGGGCGTGTATTCCTTGCTAAAGCCGTAAAGTTGCAGGGAGTGTTTGAAGAGGGGGGTACTGAGCTGCCGCGTAACTTTATTGTCGGAAAGCCGGATTGCGTCTTTAGGAATTTGTGCCAGATAGAGAAAGCTCTGCGGGAGGAAAATATCGGTGGATTTCCAACGGAGGAGCGGGGTGTTGCCAAAGGTGATGGTTTCCGTTTGCCAGCGCACGCCCTGCGTTTCGTGGATTTGATTTTGGTCGCCCGTGATTGCTTCTTGCTCGGCGCGAAACTGCGGTTGCAACTGTCCTGTGGCTGCTTGTTGTGCTGTCCGAAAGAGGTTGCCGAAGGATCGGTCTGCCCCGCCGACTCCGATGAATTCGCGCAGTTTTTTAGCTCTTTTTTCCTTCGCGGCGCGCCCGCCACTATAGGCGTTGCGGAAGGGGAGGATAGCACCGTTTTTGAGCGTAATTTCGATTCGGTAAGAACGCGAGCTGGTATCGGTATCTTGATGTGAGCCGACTTGAATGAGATCGATCTCGCTAAAATCAATTTCTTTGTGGTAATGCTGAATAATGCCGCGCCGAGAGATGCTGAGTTTGCGCGTGATGCGGTTTGCGCTCACATCGAGGATGGATGCCATTAGCAGGAGCAGCGCCCCCAGCGCAAAAGCGATTGCGGAGGCTGTCCAGGCGCTGTTTTGGAGAAAGAAATATGCCGCTACGCCAAAGCTAAGGAAACTGAAAAGAACCAGCGAAACGGGATATTCGCGGTAAGAAAGTTCGTTCGGATTTTCTTGCATGAGAGCCTCCTTTTGAGGGTACCCTTTCTCTCATTCTACAATAAATTCACGCAGCTTCAAACATTTTAATGTTCGAACGTTCCAATATCCAACCCTGCTAAAACGCCCTCCTCATCAGATTTTTTCAACTCATCCAAAAGCCTCGCCTCTTCTTTCGCCGCCTGGGAGCGCGTCAAGTTGATGGAGGGGAGTGAGAAATGCAGAATTTTGAAGGATGAATGCAGAATGGTAAGTACCTGAGCAAAAGTTTTCTTGCATTCGTAGCGCGACATTTATCGCTTTTTAGGGACAGGCGACATAAATGTTGCGCTACGTTTTACTAGATTACTTTTGCTCGATTACTGTATTCAGAAAAGGGTGTTTGGTGGTTAGTTTTTTAACGCGAATGGCGCGAATTGGCGAATTATGCGAATATTTTTTGAAACTCCCCCAATTGCTGTTATTGCGAAGCGGTATTATCGCCAATCTCCTGTTCTGAGATGGAGATTGCTTCGGTCGCTTCGCTCCTTCGAAATAAAATGTGAGCTAAAAGCAAACTTCCGAGGTCTTGGTATAACGTACCTTAACCGTGATGAGATTTTTAACCGCTAATCTTCGCGAATTTTCGCTAATTTTTGCTCTTGAAGAAGACATTTTCGCGCAGATTGGCGAAGATTTGCGGTTTTTTCTAGCACTTTTACTTCTTCACGGTTAAGCACCGTGCTATCCGAGGTCTTAGAGACTTCGGAAGTTTTTTTGCGTAGATGTGTGTTGCATCTGTACTTGGTACACTGCAGGTTGGGGCTAGAAAATTACTAACCACACGATATTTTTTCATAGAAGCGTTCGTTGGTTGAGTAGGCGACGCTTTTCGCCGTATCGAAACCAACAAGTTGACAAAAATTGCCGAAATATGTGGTTTCGATACGCTTTTCGCTCTGCTCAACCTACTCGACCACCTTCAAAAATAAAATGTCATGTGGCTAGCTAGTATTTATGTTTTCTTCTCGTGCTCTTCTTTTCTCAGTGCATAGGCGATATTGAGACGAAAACCTTTTTTACTCTCGGTGACTTCGTAATTTACGATCAATCTTTTATCTTCGGGATATAAGAGCTCCTTGCGCTCCATGAGTGTTTTGATAATTGCCTTAAAATCCTGTTTATCTTTGAGTTTCACCCCCGTGAAGCCTTTCGTGATTTTGTTGATTTCAAATTCTCTCAGATGCTTGGGCATAATTTTGATATTCCAGGCAAGGCAAGCTATCGAGACAAGCTTTTTATACTCATCAAGCGACTCTGTCATATCTTTATAAGGCTCGATGATTTCGGCGATGGCGTCCGACATTTTTACCATTCCAGCAGGACGTTCTACTTGCCTGAAATTTTTAAATTTATCGCTCTCCTTCAATTCATTTATCATGCGTTGCATAGATGCGGACTTTTCCCCTTTTTTCTTCTGATGTCTTTTCTTTGCGCTTCTTGCCATTTTTTACCTTCAAACCTTCAACCTTTCAACCTTCAAACCTTTCAACCTTCCAACGTTTTCCCCTCAACATATACCCTTAAACCCTCTAACACGCCCCCCTTATCACACTTCACCAACTCATCAAAAAGCCGCAAAACGGACTTGATAACACCCTTATGCGGCGCGATCTCACTTGCTCGTTTAAAAGTCTCTTTGGCTTCACGAATGATCTCGTCTCTTTCGCCGCTACTTTCCACTTTCCACGCTCTACTGACTGCTTTTCCACACAACGCCAAGCCCTTCGCATCCAAGGCTTCATAAT
>JANTFU010000171.1 GCA_024763295.1 Anaerolineales bacterium | reverse complement strand
AGGCGACAGTCGTTGAGCCTGAAGTCGAAGGACGGCGTTCCCTGAAAATCGCCCTTCGACTACGCACTTCTCTAGCGTTCAGCGCTCCGCTCAGGGACTGAAATTTTGCACTTTATTTAATCTTTGTTCCTTAGTAGCGATAGTGATCCGCTTTGTAGGGCCCTTCAACCGGTACATTGATGTAGTTTGCTTGTTCTTCAGTGAGTTCGGTGAGTTTGACGCCGATTTTTTCTAGGTGCAGGCGGGCAACTTCTTCATCCAGTTTCTTGGGCAGGGTGTAGACCTTGGCTTCATATTGATCGTTATGCTGCCAGAGTTCCATTTGCGCCAGTACCTGATTGGTGAAGGAGTTGGACATCACGAAGCTGGGGTGACCGGTAGCGCAGCCGAGGTTGACGAGGCGACCTTTTGCCAGCAGGGTGATGCGCTTGCCGCCGGGGAAAATGATTTGGTCAACTTGCGGTTTGATCTCTTCCCATTCGTAATCTTCAAGGCTGGCAACGTCGATCTCGTTGTCGAAGTGACCGATATTGCAGACGATGGCTTCGTCTTTCATGCGGTACATGTGTTCGTGAGTGATGACGTGGTAGTTGCCGGTGGCGGTGACAAAAATATCGCCCTGATCAGCGACGTCATCCATGCGCACGACACGGAAGCCTTCCATTGCGGCTTGCAGGGCGTTGATCGGGTCGATTTCGGTGACCCAGACGGTAGCGCCCAAAGCACGCAGGGACTGTGCGCTGCCTTTGCCCACATCGCCGTAACCGAGTACAACCGCGATCTTACCGGCGATCATTACATCGGTGGCGCGTTTGATGCCGTCCACGAGGGATTCGCGGCAGCCATACAGGTTGTCGAATTTGGATTTGGTAACAGAGTCATTGACGTTGAAAGCCGGGAAAGGAAGTTTACCTTCTTCAAAGAGTTGGTAAAGGCGATGGACGCCGGTGGTGGTTTCTTCCGAAACTCCCTTGATGGCATCGCGACGTTGGCTGTACCAACCTTTTTTCTCTTTTAGACGTTTTTTGATGGCGCCAAAGAGGGCTTCTTCTTCTTCGCTCTTGGGTTTGTTGAGAATGGAGGGGTCTTTTTCAGCCTGTGAGCCGAGGATGACGAGCAGGGTGGCATCGCCGCCGTCGTCGAGAATCAGGTTTTGGGTGCCGCCATCATGCCATTCCATGATGCGGTGGGTGAATTCCCAGTATTCGTCGAGGCTTTCGCCTTTATACGCAAAAACGGGAATGCCGAGATCGGCAATCGCAGCCGCGGCATGATCTTGTGTCGAGAAGATGTTGCACGAAGCCCAGCGGACTTCTGCACCCAGCGTGACGAGGGTTTTGATCAGCACGGCGGTCTGAATGGTCATGTGCAGGGAGCCGGAAATGCGGGCACCTGCCAAAGGTTTAGATTCTCCGTATTTTTCACGCAGCGCCATCAAGCCGGGCATTTCTTTTTCAGCAATGGCAATTTCCTTGTGCCCCCATTCGGCGAGGGATATATCGGCTACACGGTAGTCGGTGAATTTTTCGTTTGCGTTGTTTGGCATTTTTTCTCCTTAGAAATACAATTCCCTGCTGTGGGGATTGCTGATATGCAAATGATTTGTGTTTTCAGTCGTTGAAAACTGCGCGAGACATTCTACTTGCGAGGCTTAGGATTGTCAAACGGGAGCGCACCGTTTTCCTTAAAAACCTGCTTTGGCGATTATAATGCCTTTGCTTTCTGTTTTTTTATACTTACTCTTTGATTATGGAACCTTATGAAAATTACCCCTGTCCTTGAATATACTGACGAAATTTACCACGCCTTTCAACGCCTGATTCCGCAGCTTTCCAATGTTAACCCACCCACGCAGGATGAAGTGCGGGAACTGGTTTTGGCGGACGCAACTACTCTTTTGGTAGCCCGCGAAGATAACGAGACCCAGCGGATCGTCGGCGCGCTGACGTTGATTTGCTTCCGTGTCCCAACCGGGGTGCGCAGCATCATCGAAGATATCGTTGTGGACGAATCCGCGCGTGGACAAGGAGTTGGGGAAGCCCTAACACGGGATGCGATTCGCAGAGCGCAAGCATGGGGGGGAAAGGGCGTCATGCTCACGTCGAATCCACGCCGTGTGGCGGCAAACCAACTCTATCAGAAGCTGGGCTTTAAGCGTTGGGAGACGAATTTGTATTTTTATGAGTTTTAGTGGGACTCTTTGGCAAGTTCTTTGCTGCGATAGCGGGGTGTTTTTCGATACGTTTTTGGCGCTCCGGTGAAGATTTCATTGAGAAGGTCTGCTAGCTCTTCGCGTGGGAAGGCGCTGCCTTGCTTGAGCATTCCGCTCATCGCTGTGAGACGTTGACAGAGCGCTTCGGCTTGCTGATGGAATTCGTCGATGTTTTCGGGGGTGGGTTCGTTGCGGAGTTTTTCGCTGACGCGCTGCGTTTCGTCCACGGCTTGCATGGCATGTTGGATATTTTTGAGAATATCGTTCCAGTCAGTCATCGTATGCCTCCTTTTGCGCCGCTGGCGCAAACAATTTGTGGAGGGATTAACCCCTCCACTTAAACGATAGCGCTTTTGTGTCTGAAATACAAGAAAAAGCCCCGTTTTTGTGAAAAAACGGGGCTGATCGCGCTTTATTGGTAACGAATATATTTCAACTCTTTCCCTATTTTGTCAGTGTAATAACCGCGATATTCTTCCGGCAGCAACCTTGCTAACAAGATCATCATCTCATCCACCATCTCCTGCCGCACTTCTTTAGTGACGCGCTCTCCACGTGGGTCAAGATAAAAGGCTTTGCCCGTGCGGATGTGAAAATTGGTACGGCGCAACTTTTTAAGATTTTGCGGTAGCTTTTCGATACCCCAATGCGCAATTGGCATTAACGGGGCACCTGATTTTAGCGCAATTGGTACGATGCCCGGGTGCGCTTTGATGAGCTTGCCATCGTGACTGCGTGTGCCTTCGGGCGAAATCGTGAAAACATAGCCTTCATCTAGCATTTGGAGCGAGTGCCGAATAGCGGTTGTATCCGCTTGCCCGCGCTTGACGGGGACGATTTTCCACAGGTCAAAGAGCCAAGCGTAAAAGCGGTTGTCCCACGATTCGGCTTTTGCCATCGCAGAGACAAGGCGCGGTTGCAGAAGATGGTAAATGAGCGGTACTTCAAAGGCGATAATATGGTTGGGGTAAATGAGTAAAGGTCCCTGTTGGGGAACGTGGTCGAGTTCGTTGATTTTGATGCGTACCAGCGGACGTAGACCAAAGCGAAGAACAGCATTGACAAACTTGCGTTGGAATCGTTCAAAATTCATAATGATGGCGTAATAAAAGGCAGGGCTTGCGGTAGCAGTTCAATTTCGAGCTGGCTGCCTGCTTTGCAGAGCGTTTCACCGTCGCAATGCGCAGGGAGCGTGCCTTGGAGCGCCTTGACACGAATAGCGTTGGTTTGCCCGACTTTGATTTCAGGCTGCCCTGCTTGGGTTCCTTTCAAAAAATAGTTGATTAGTTCAAAAATGCGCAGTTTCCCCGCTTCGCTGGCGATGCACAAATCAAGCAGACCGTCGCTGGGCGATGCGTTGGGAGTCATGTAAAAGCCACCGCCCATGCGCTGACCGTTCATAATCGAAATCATCAGCGATGGCTGTGAGAAAGTTTCATCATTATAGCTAATTTCAACCGTCGGTGCTTTGTAATATAAAAAAACGGTGCGCATCGCCGCGATTAGATACGCCAGCAAGCCGCGCGCCCAATGTATTTTTTCGGCTTCAAAACCAACTGCCGCGTCAAAACCGATCCCCACGCCGTTGCCAAAATAACGCCCTTCGGGATAGTCTCCGCCGCGCACAATGCCCACATCCATCAGGATGCGTTCGTTTTTCGCGAGTGTTTCGCAATTTCGAACCATCTCCTCGCCAATCCCCATGCCGTAGGCAAAATCGTTGCCCGTGCCGATGGGCAGCAGCCCCAGCGCGGTTTTGTCGAAGCCCTCTGCACGAGCGCGCATCAGCCCGTTTAGCACTTCGTTGGCGGTACCATCGCCGCTCGCCGAGACAACCACGTCCACGCCCTCAGCAGCCGCCTCTTGCGCGAGTTCCGCCGCGTGCCAGGGACGCTCGGTGCGCACAATCTCAAAATCCAATCCGTGCGCGGAAAGCAGTTCATCAATTTTGGGGATGACGGTCTCGGCGTAGCCACGTCCGGATGTGGGATTGACGATGATGAGAGTTTTCATGGAAGTGTTTCCTTTGTGTCGCTCGTGAATTGAGCTTGTTACCCTTAAAAAGGGTAGGTGTCTGGTCGAGTAAAACGTGATGCGTGAAACGTGAGAAAGGTGCCTTCACGCATTACGTTTCACGTTTCAGTATTACAAGCCTGTAAGTTATTCTTTGCCTACCAACTTCTCATACGCCTCGGGCGTGTCGACATCCAACAGCAGCCCCGAGTCGTTCCAATGAATATACTTGGGTGGGAACTTCGAGAAGATTCCGCGCCCGCCGATGTCGCCTTTGAGTTGCATCAAGGCGGGGAATGTAACCCGATCAAATAACACCGGGTTTGCCCGTCGATCTTCCACCAGCGGCGCGATGACGGGGTGCAGCGTGCGCGCATGTTCCTCGACTAAGGCTCTAATAACGGTCGGTGTGACGTGCGGTTGGTCTGCCAGCAAGAAAAATGCCGAGCCTGTGTTTTTATGTAGGTTATTAACGCCAACTTGAATAGATGAACTCTGTCCGTCTGCCCAGTTTGGGTTCTGAACCACGTTCACGGGCAAGTCAACAAGCACAGCGCTTATTTTATCGTGTTCTGTGCCTGTGATAACTACAATCGGGTTGAGTTCGGCTTGTAGCGCAACTTCTGCCACAGCGCGGATAAAAGGCTTGCCATGATAATCGAGCAATTGCTTGGGCTCCCCAAAACGGGATGATGAACCTGCGGCGAGAATGATGGCGGCGGTGCGTTCAAAGGTTTGAATGTTTGAAGGTTGGAACGCTGGAAGGTTTAACGTTGCAGGCTTGCCCTGAGCAGGGGCGAAGGGTTTAAGACTTGCGACGATGGCGGCATCGAACTTGGTGATGAGTTTTTTTGCGATTTTCCCGCCGATAGATTGAAGCTCTAGCGTGTTAGCTTGGTTGAGCAATGCGACTTTCCGCGCGTGGGCTGGGATGTTTTTTAGCCCGCCTTGGCTGTGCATTAAAACATTTGCCAGCGTTTTAGCGGTCACTATTCCCGATGAGACTGCTTCGGCGGTAAAGCTGCCTCGCAGATTCAGCAACTCATTACTTCCTTCTTCTTTCTTCTTTCCTAACTCCGCAAACCTCTCCGCATTGTAAATATTCTCGTTATCTAAACTTTTCCCGATCCCCGACAAGCCCGCCACAACGACAAC
>JANTFU010000170.1 GCA_024763295.1 Anaerolineales bacterium | reverse complement strand
AGGTCGGTGTTGATGTCTAAATTGGCTGTTTTCATATTAATTACCATGTGCCAGCCCCTGAGCAGAGGGATTTCTGAAAGAAATCACGCAGTCGAAGGGCGGTGTAACCAGAGAACGCCGTCCTTTGACTACACACTCTCTCCGTTCGATGCTCCGCTCAGGAACTGAATTTTTTTTATCTCCCAACCAAACGCGGATCGTCGCCGTGCAGAATGCGCCCGAGTTCGCGTTCGACGAGCGCGGTGCGTTCATCGCGCAGCAGCGGCAGGCGGGCGCGCGTGCGATGGAGTTGGTTCAAATCCAGTTCGGCAAAAGTTAGGGATTCTTCGTGGTGGGGGGCTTGAGCGAGGCGTTCACCGTTTGGGTCGTAGACGTTCGAGCCGCCCCAAAAGTTCAAGCCGTCTTCATAGCCAACACGGTTGGCATGCGCTACAAAACTCGTGAACAGGTTGGCGTAGGCTTGGGTGGTGTGATCCACCCAACGTGCAGAATCAAGCCGTTGCGCGGCGCCCAGCCCGCGTCCGGGCGATGCGGAGTTCAGGAGCAGAATATCCGCGCCGTCGAGCCATAAGAGATAGGGGGGCGAAATATGCCAAAAGTCCTCGCAGATCAGCATTCCCACACGCCCAAATTGAGTATCAAATGCGCGGACGTTGTCGCCCCAAGCGAAGAAGCGCCCCTCGTCGAACATGCCGTAGGTGGGCAGATAGACCTTGTGGTGGATGTGTAGGGCTTTGCCTTTTGAGAGATAGACATCGGCGATGTAGAAGCGATGGCGTTTATCTTCATCGACAAAACCGACCATCATGTCGATTTGATGGCTGGCTTCGAGCAGTGGTGTGAAAATCGGGTCATCGGAGCTGGGGCTATGTGCGAGGGTTGCGGCGATGTCTTGGAGCGTGTAGCCAGTTAGGGAAAGCTCCGGGAAGAGAATCAAATCGGCGTTTTGGGCAACAGCTTCGTTGATAAGCGTGAGATGCTTTTGCAGGTTGGCTTCGACATTGCCGAGTTTGGTGTTGATTTGAGCAAGGGCTAGTTTCATAGTTGTTAGTTGATTGTTGTTGGTTGTGAGTTCTTAGTTTATCAAAAAAAAGACCCGCTGAGAGAAATCAGCGGGCTTGCGGAGAGAGAGGGATTCGAACCCTCGGTAGCCTAGAAGACTACAACGGTTTTCGAGACCGCCCCGTTCAACCACTCCGGCACCTCTCCAGTAGAGCGGGGTGCATTATACCTTAAATTTCAAAAATTGCACCCGCTTCAGGATAAATGACTTCTTTAAAACCATGCATTTGAAGCTCTTTTTGCAAGGGGAGTGCGCCACGATCTTCACCGTGTACGAGGAATACTTTTTGTACCTGATCTTTTACCGCGGATGCGTATTCGAGTAGCGAATCGTTCCCCGCGTGGGCGGAAAGCCCGTTGATAGTGGCAACATCGGCTTTGCGGATGAATCTTTCACCAAAGATTTTCACTTCTTTTTCGCGTTCCGCCAAACGGCGTCCGAGTGTGTTCGGCGCTTGCCAGCCAACGATTAGGATGGTGTTGCGTTTGTCTTCGATATTGTTGCGCAGGTGGTGCAAAATGCGCCCGGCTTCTGCCATGCCCGACGCCGAGATGATGACCGCAGGCGCTTGATAACTGTTAATGGCTTTTGATTCTTCTACTGAGCGAGTATAGGTAATTTCTTTGAAATCGAGTGCAGCATGCCCGCGTTTGCGAATATCGGCGAGGGTTTCAGCGTCCATGCACTCGGGGTGTTCATTGAAAATTTGCGAGGCGTTAATCGCCAACGGACTGTCCACAAAAACCGGTATCGAAGGAATTTCATTGTTTTGGATCATTTGGTGCAAAAAAACAGCCAATTCTTGTGTGCGCCCGACCGCGAAAGAGGGGATAATCACTTTTCCGCCACGCTTCACCGTTTTTTGGACAATATCACGCAGTTCGTCATAAGCCATTTCGGGCGGACGGTGTCCTTTGTCGCCATAAGTGGATTCCATGATTAGATAGTCAGCGTTCACGGGCAGTACCGGATCTCGGAGTAGTGGAAGGTCGCGCCGACCAATGTCTCCGGAGAACCACACGCGGAAATTGCGGTTTGCTTCCGTTATGTCGAGCGCGATGCCCGCCGAACCGAGGATATGCCCTGCATCCAGAAAAGTGGCACGCACACCCTCTGCAATTTCGACCGGTGCGTCATATTCCACCGATTGGAAGTAATTGGCAACTTTTTCAGCATCTTCGACGGTGTAGAGCGGCTCCATGAGCGGCAAGCCCTTTCTGGCACGTTTTTTGTTGGCATATTCGATATCGGTTTCTTGAATATGCCCTGAATCACGCAGCATGAGCTTGGCAAGATGGGTGGTTGCGCGTGTGGCAACAATCTTGTTTTGGTAGCCTTGTTTGACCAAATTGGGCAAATTGCCGCTATGGTCAAGATGAGCGTGCGAAAGGAGTACGGTGTCGATATCTTTGGGGTCAAAGGGAAAATTTTGGTTGCGCTCGTAAGTTTTGTCGCGTTTGCCTTGAAAGAGACCGCATTCAAGCAATATCCGTGAACCGTTCACTTCCAGCAAGTGCATTGAGCCGGTTACGGTGCGTGCTGCGCCGAGAAAATGGATTTTCATGTGTTTTTTCCTTTCTACGAAAAACGCTATTGAGCCAACTTTTCTCTATCTGCTTTTTTCAACCCCTTGATGACCAACTCGTATGAATCGTCAATCATCTCGATTAGTTCCTTTTCCGATAGGCTGCCATCCAAAATGATGGAGTTCCAATGCTTTTTGTTCATATGATAGCCTGCGGTGATGGCGGGATATTGGTCACGCAGGACGAGCGCAAAATCAGGATTGCATTTTAGCGTGATGCGTAGTGGTTCTGCTTGCCATGCCACCAGCGCAAACATCTTATTCATCACTTTGTAAACCAAGGCATCCGGTCCGAACGGTGTTTCTTCGCTGGCACCTTTTTTGTTTCGCAGGGTCTTGCGTAATCTTTCCAATTCCATTTTATTGGATTTTCCGCAGGATTTCGCTGCCATATTGTGCCAGCCGCCAAGGGGATTTTGCCATCACATTTGCCAATTCATCTGTGTTGCGTGGATTTGCTTTGGCGATCTCTTCCATCAACACGCGTGGCAGGACGATGTCCGATTCCACGTTCAGGTTTTTGGCTCTCTCTTTGCGCCAGTTGCGTAATTTATCGAGACGCAGCAGATAGGCGTCGCTGGGGCGCGGATGGCGCGTGGGTTTTACCAAATTGGCTTGTTGTCCACGTTGAATCGCGCGCAGGAATAATTTACCAAAGCGCTTGATCTGATGTGATGTCATGCCGCTTCTGGCGAGTTCTTCGCGGTTGCGGGGCTGTGTTTCTGCCAGCCGGACGAGCAATTTATTGCTGACGACCTTGAAGGTGGGGCGGTTCATTTTGGCGGCGATTTCTTCACGTGCCTGGCAAACGGCATCTAAAACGGTAGCCTGCCGCGGGTCAAGTTTGGCACGTCCGCCGACGCGCTCCCAAATGGCTACCTGTGGACGGGTATGATTCCCGTTGACGATGGTTGCCATGTCAAAATCTTCCTGTGCCAATGCCCAGAGATTTTTTCTTCCCAATTCCGCGTGTAAAATATTGCGCAGCGCAATCAGGTAATGTGTGTCGAGACGGGCATACTTGAGCATTTCGTCGCTAAGCGGGCGTTTGCCCCAGTTGGCTTTTTGGAATTTTTTATCGACTTTTACGTTGAATTTTTCTTCGAGCAACTTTCCCAAGCCAACGGCTTTGTAGCCCAAAATGCGCGCGGCAATCATGGTGTCGAAGAGATGGTTAAATTCAAAACCAAAGTCGCGCTCAAGGCAAATTAGGTCATATTCGGCTGCATGGAATATTTTTTCGATGGCGGGGTTTGCGAAAAGCGGCGCAAGGCTGCTTAGGTTTGGCAGGGCGAGCGGGTCGAGTAGAAAATCTTCATTGGGCGTTGAGAATTGAATCAGGCAAACCTGTTCTTGATAGGCGTATAAACTATTCGATTCAGTATCAACCGCTACACGCGGCTCTTTAGAGAGTGCCGCAATCATTTTATCTAATGCTGCTGTGGTTGCCACCCAGGTTGGGGGCGCAAGTTTTTCTGCTGTCATGCCTTCATTATACCCCCTTGCCGCGCTCTATCAGAACCCCGTTATGATGCGTCTTTTTTCCATAATGACGGCATCAGCGCCGCCTTTATAGTAATTTTTCCAGATGTCGATGGTCTGATAGCCCTCATTGCGATAGAGTTGGATGGCGACATCATTTTTCTTGCGGACGGAAAGGCGCACGCTCGTGGTGGAAAGTTGGTCTTCGCACGCTTGCAGAAGTGCCCGCCCAATGCCTTGTTGCCGATAACTTGGCAAAACCCCAACGGTGGCGATCCACGCAAACCCTTCGCTGGGACGCGGATCTCCGGCAATGAAACCGACCATCTTGTCGTCTTGCATGGCTTTTAGGCGCACAACATTCGGAAAAGTGAGCACGGCGACGAGATCAAAAAGCGACCACGCATCGAGTGGAAAACAGATTTTTTCCAACTCGCGCAAGGCGTTCAAGTCGCGGAGTGTGGCAGGGATGATTGTGTAGGGCATTGGGAAAATAAAACCTGACAGGTTTCTAAAACCTGTCAGGTTTTTCTTTGCTTGGATTGTGAAATTTACTCTTGCCCTTTGGTAAAGTTTTCGATCAGGCTGGTGAATTCCATCGGGAAGATGTATTTGGTTGAAGCGCCTTTGCCCAACTCTTTTAGTGCATCGAAATATTGCAGGGTCATGGTCTTCTGGTCAATTTGCTGTGCAGCCGCAAAAATCTCATCGAGCGCTTTGGCATAACCGGCTGCTTTCAAGGCTTGTGCTTTCTGCTGACCTTCTGCTTCCAGAATGGCGGATTGTTTCTTGCCTTCTGCTTCCAGAATGGCGGCTTTCTTTTCACCTTCAGCCACAGCGATTGCAGCTTCGCGCGTACCGGCGGCTTCAGTGACGACTGCGCGGCGGATACGTTCTGCCGTCATCTGACGGTTCATCGATTCCTGAATTTCGCGCGGCGGGATGATTTCACGAATCTCAACATTGGTCACTTTAACGCCCCAGCGTTCGGTTACTTCATCGAGACGTGTGCGGAGCATGGTGTTGATGTGCTCTCGTTCTGAGAGGACATCGTCGAGCGAGATGCCACCAATGACTGCACGCAGTGTCGTGGTTGCCATCCCTTGCGCGGCGGCTTCAAAGTTGCCAACTTGCAAAACCGATTCGGTCGGGTCGAGTACTTTGTAGTACCAGATGAAATCGACCGAGATGCCGGCGTTATCTTTGGTGATAGCGGTTTGATGAGGAATTTCGCGGACTTGCTCACGCAGGTCTACGCGGGCGGCACGGTCAACGATGGGGATCAGGAGGATGATACCAGGTCCCTTTTCGCCAACACAGCGACCTAGTCGAAAGACGACCAAACGCTGATATTCGGGGATGATGCGGACTGCGCTGGCAAGCAATGCAACTACGACAACGCCAACACC
>JANTFU010000169.1 GCA_024763295.1 Anaerolineales bacterium | reverse complement strand
AAGACCCAAGTGCATCGCATCTCGTGGATGCAACGCACTTTTGACTATTTATTCAAAAAGCGCAAAATCACATTCAACAAAATCGTCAAAACAATCGAAACGATAATCGAACTTACCAGCGGGAAATGGAACGAAACATTCTCCCCATCAAGGTGAATATCACCGGGCAAGCGCCCGAGCGGAATACCGCTCCGTGCACCGAGCCAGACCAGCCCACCGACAACAAAAAGAATGATGCCGCCAAGCATCAAAAGGCGACCGAAGTTTTCAATATTCACAGCACGAAATGCCCTATGCGTGAACCAGACGCCCTTTCGGTACGGGGATTTCCCGCCCCAATTCGCGTGCGGTTTCGAGCCACTCTTCAATAATAACTTCTACGTTCGCCAAGGCATCCTGATAATTTTCGCCATCTGCCATGCAACCGGGCAATTCTGGCACTTCTGCGATAAATGCCTGATCGTCTTCGCTCCAATAAAGAATGACTTGGTATTTAATCATTTTCTTCACCTGTTAACTTATATTTGAGAATAAGATTGCGCATCTGTTTCACTTGATAAGGTTTTGCCTGCGTCCCTTTAGGTTGGATGTTGATAATCTCAAGCACATCATCTTTTGTGAAAATATGATGACTTCCGCGCACACGCTCATCAAAACCAAAATATAAAAGTAAGGTGCATAAATCGTCAAAAGAAATATTTGCGTCAGAATTACCACGCAAAATTTTGCGGAGAATTTTCTCGCGTTTTGTCATTGTAGCCCCTACAACAAGCGTCCCTGCTGCTCTTCTTCCCGATATTCAAAGCCCAAATGCTCGTAAGCCAAGCGGGTAGCGACGCGCCCTTGCGGAGTGCGGTCGAGGAAGCCGAGTTGGAGCAAATAGGGTTCGACCACGTCCATGATAGTGTCGGGTTCTTCACTGATAGAGGCGCCGATGGTGTTCAAGCCAACCGGTCCGCCACGATATTTTTCGATGATGGCTTTCAGTACGCGCCGATCCATATCATCCAAGCCGAGCGGATCGATGGAGAGTAAATTCAGGGCTTCATCGGCGACTGCGCGGGTAATCTCGCCGTCAGCACGGACTTGGGCATAATCGCGCACGCGGCGCAAAAGACGCAAAGCGACACGCGGTGTGCCGCGCGCTCGCCGACCAATCTCTTTAATGCCCTCCTCGTCGGCAGGGACTTCGAGCAGCCCCGCTGCGCGCGTGACAATGGCTTGCATCGCTTCGAGATCATAATATTCGAGCCGATAGACGGCACCGAAACGCGCCCGCAAAGGAGCAGTGACCAATGCCAAACGTGTGGTCGCGCCTACGACGGTAAAATGCGGCAACTTAAGACGAATGGAGCGTGCCGAGGGTCCTTTGCCGATCACGATGTCGAGCGAGAAATCTTCCATGGCGGGGTAAAGCACTTCTTCAACCGCCCGCCCAAGACGATGAATCTCGTCGATGAAGAGGATGTCACCCGCGCGCAAGTTGGTCAGAATCGCAGCCAAGTCACCGGCGCGCTCAATGGCAGGACCCGATGTGACTTTGATATTAACGCCCATCTCGTTAGCGAGGATGTGTGAAAGCGTGGTTTTGCCTAAGCCGGGGGGACCGTAGAAAAGTGCATGGTCGAGGGCTTCTTCACGCTGACGCGCTGCTTCGATGAGAATGGAAAGATTTTCTTTGACCTGATGCTGCCCGATTAGGTCGGTGAGCATCTGCGGGCGCAGGGCGTGGTCAACGCGGTCGTCGGGTTTGGCTTCAGGGTCGAGGGGGCGGTTATCGGTATCTGTCATAGAGGGGATTATACCTGAGAGAGGGTATCAAGCCCAAATGGAGGGCGATACGTTTTTAAATCCAAATGACCTTGCTCCCCTTGGCAAGGTCATGGATGTGAAAGAAATCTGCTTTAGGGCGTAGCGGTTGACATAAACTGGATTTGCCCAATGAAGACGGTTTCTCCTGCAATGACCTGCACCGGAAATTCGTATCCGGCATATTTATTGGCAAGCACCAAGACACGCGCGCCTTGCGGAACGCCTTCGATCAGGAAGCTGCCATCTGGCTGCGTCGCCACTTGCAGTTCGGTGCCAAGAATGAGAATGTCACCCTGAAAGGGATTGCCGTTTTCGTCAAGCGCTTGACCGGAGATACTGCCTTTGCCAACCAAAACATTAGCGGCATCACTTTGGGCAAACATGGAGCCAACGATAAGCAATAAAACCAGCAGCAGGAGGAAGCTCAAAATGCGGATGCGCTTACGCTTTGCTGAAGGGTCAGAAAGTTTTTTGGGAATACCGTCTTGAAATTCTTCGAGGGAGGGAGAGTTTTCAAAAGCCATTATTCTGCTCCTTCTTTGGGGAGTTCTGTAATTTCAACGCCATCCATACAGACATTGGTGCCGTCCCATGAACGCAAACCGATACCACCTTCGGGATAGGTGTCATCTTGAGCCGTGATGATTTGTTCGCCATCCAGATAAACGGTAAAGGTGTTACCACGCACATCAACGCGCAAGTCATGGGGTTCGCTATACCAGTCGAAGCCTGGCATTCGATGAGTAGCAAAGGGATATAGCTCTCTGCCATTAATCCATTTACGCAAGATAATAGCACCGCCTCCCCAGCCCGGGTCGTATTGGACGATGTAACCGTTGGTGCGTCCTGCCAGCTCTGTGCCACGGAAAAACACTCCGTAACCATTGCCTCGCATTAGGTGGGCAGCGCTGATTTTGACGCTATAGTCCGACATATTTGGCATACTCTGAGAGCAAGTATTGTAATTTTTTGCCCAACCGGAGGTGCAAAGTTGATTGTTGGTGTTCGTAAAGTTGCCCCAGTTGCTCTGCCATGCGTCTAGGCTACTGAAGTCATCTTCACAGTAAACACGCTCTTCAGTGCAGGCTTGGTCCATACCCAAACCTTGCGCCGCCAGACAATATACGTCACGGACGTCATAGCCGGTTATTTGCATGGCGGCAATAGCCGTCGCGACAAGCAACGCAAGGATTAGTGCATATTCGGTTAGCCCTTGTCCTTTTACAGCACGCTTTGAAAAGATATTTAACATCTTGCCTCCTTTTTACCTACTCAAGAGGATGCGGCTTTGGCGCGTTTGCGCATACGTTCAGCAATACGCCGCCAAGCATCCGTTGGCGATTCCGGGCGTTTCTTTTTTTGTTCGGGCGCACTCCAACGGAAGGCTAGGTCTTCAAACAAGGCGCCCAAAGGGGTTTCCGGCATACTCAAGATGGGCGGTTTACCCATCGTGATGGCAGTAACAATGGAATCTGCAACGTAGGGGATAACAATAGATAATTTACGTTTGAGAGCAGCTTCGATCTCACCGCGCGGCAACCCCTGACTTTGGAAGTTCCAGTTCAAAACCAGTTCAACCTTTTCATCGGGATAGCCCAATTCTTCAAAAACAGTCAGTGCCATACCGGCAGCGCGCACAGATGCCAACTCAGGAGCGATTAAAAGCAAAATCTTATCGGCACTGTCGAGCGCAACCAACGTTGTGGCAGAGAAATCGTGCGGCAGGTCGTAGATGATGTAGGGATATTGTTCCTGAAGGAGTTCAAAAACATGGGAAACCTTCTCCTCGGAAATCTGGTCTGCGTTCACAGCACTGCGCGGCGCAGCAAGGACACGCGTCCCGCTACTATGCCGCAGCATAACCTGATTGAGTACTTCCGCATCGATCTCCTCTTCAGGGATTTGTGCCAAGTCGCCCCAAGTATTGCGCATGGGCAAATCGAACATCAGCGCGCTTTGCCCGTTGAAAAACGCCATATCCACCAGCGCCGTCTCATCACCCCAAAGTTGGCTCATGCCCGCGGCAAGATTGGTCGCCAACGTAGAAACGCCCACGCCGCCACGCAACGAAAAAACGGCAATCTTGCGCGCCATCTGATTTTCGTTACCAACAGCACGCACTTCAAGGTGGCGCAAGAAAACCTTAACCCGTGCCAGAAGCTCCGCAGGCACAAAAGGCTTCGAGAGGAAATCATCCGCGCCCACATCAAAGGCTTGCAAACGATCATCCACGCTGGAAAGCGCCGTCAGAATAATAATGGGGGTATGTTTAAGTTTGGGGTTTTCGCGCATGCGCCGACAAAGTTCATAGCCATCCATGTCGGGCATCATCACGTCTAAAATTGCCAGGTCAGGGGGATTTTGATCACAAAGTTCTAGCGCTTCGAAGCCGTTTAACGCCGTAGTTGTTTGGTAGCCATCTTTTTCCAACACGCGCGTAGCAAGCCTCAGGTTAAGCTCGTTATCGTCAACAATCAAAATTGTAGCGGGCATAGGCTATCCTTTTCCAAGAAACAATTTACAGGAGGGCGAAAAAATCACAATCTCCAGCGTTCATTGCTCTTATGATAATACAAATTGATTTTTAATTCTGTTTTTTTAACACAAGGCAAGTAAATTGTAATGCAAAATTTAGCGCAGTTCAGCTAAAAATCAGGCGTTCGGTTTTATTTTGATAATCCTGATAGGGAAGGAAAGCCGCCACAGCCAGTGCCAAACGCTGACACTCGCCTTTATCTACACTTTCGCGCACGCGCATAAGATAAACCTGCGTCTCGTCCCTGATCTCAATATTGAGATCTGCCTTCAGGTTGTGATGCCACATTGGATGCTTGGATGCGCCCCCACTTTATCATCCCTCTTTTTTCACTTCCCCCACATTTTTTATGCGGTCAACGCAAGCAGGGCGTTTTTCAAAACGTCCACCGCCAAGTCGTATTCTGCCAAAGAGATATGCTCGTTGGGCGTATGGTCTAAATTTGAGTCGCCAGGACCGTAAACCACCGCCGGGCAGCCCCAAACCGGTGCGACGATGTTCACATCCGCAGTGCCGGTTTTCACCACAAAACCCGGCTTCCCCCCAGCGGCGCGGATGCCTTTCAAAAAAGCGCGCACGAGCGGCGTTTTTCGGTCGGCTTTGTAGGCGGGGATAGCGAAGGAGCGCCGTTCCACTGTTTCGGGTGCGGCAAGCGCTTCCAGTTGGGCGTACCAAGCCTCGGGCAGGAGCGTTTCGGGCAGGCGTGCGCCGATATTCAGGCTCGCCCAGGTCTCAAATCCGTCATCTCCCGAAGAAATCCCGCGTAGCGAAACCAATAATTGCTCAAAGGCACGTTTTTTGTCGGCATTAAATTCGTCTGCCCAGGCGCGCACTTTTTCCCAGACAGCAAAGGCGGCTTCGGAGGCAGTCTCGTCGGCGCGGGCGGAGTGCGCCATCGCGCGGCGGGCAAGCACGCTAGCGCCCGCGCTGCCCTTATAGCCGAGCGTGACGCGCTGCCAACCGGATGGCTCGCCGATGATGGCAAAATCGGGGCGATATTGATTGACGACATGCCGCGCGCCGATGGAATCACGCTCCTCATCAATCGCCCCGATGACAACGAACTGCCAGCCGCTTCGCTCCTGACCCAAACTTGCTACCGCGTCAACGAAGCTGGCAAGTGGTCCCTTGGCATCTACCGAGCCGCGCCCGTAGAGAACATCATCCTCTATCCGAATAGCAATCTCGCCCGGCACCGTGTCGATATGACCGAGCAAGACAACCTGCTTTTCGCCCTCGCC
>JANTFU010000168.1 GCA_024763295.1 Anaerolineales bacterium | reverse complement strand
GGCTATGTTTTTTTAGTCCCTACGGGACTTTCATGCCATGAGGAAGGGCTTCCAGCCCGCACCGAGTCGGTTGGAGATAATCTCACTTGACCACCCAATATTTATCTGACTGAAAAATTCAAATCACAACTGTCTAGGCTTCTAGGTTAGTTGCTCCGTATTTCTTACGATTGTATGGCTGAGCCAACCGCCGGATTTGCTCCATCTCATCCACTCAATAACGGAAACTGCTACGCTGGTGCCATTTCTGTCCACTATTGGTTTGTCTGTTAGTAAGCTCTTTTGGTTCTGAAGGAGTTCCTTATGTCCTTACAAAAAACATCTCGCCGTGATTTCCTCAAACTCGCCGGACTAACCGCCGTATCAACGGTTTTAGCAGCTTGTTCGGGAGAGGAAGAAACCGCGGTTCTCCCTGTTCCCACCGCCTCTGTTCCGGATTATCCTCCCGCTTCACCGGTTGCTCCTGTTCCTGCGGATGAGTTGCCTCCGCTGGCAATTATCGTCCTGAACCGACTCGCGTTCGGTTTCCATGCCGATGATCTCGAAGCTTTCCAAGCCCTCGGGACGGATGACGAGACTCGTTTGCGAGCCTATCTTGAAGCGCAACTCAACCCCGATACAATTGACGATAGTGAGTATGAATCCCGTTTTGCTAAAGCCGAATTCGAGACATTGAATAAATCACTTGAAGAATTGGCATCCGACCATATTGTTAACAATCCCTACGATGAAAATGATGACCGGTATTGGGAATGGTTTGTCCAGCCTGTAGAAGAGCTGCTCGATGCTACCTTTTTGCGTGCGGTTTACAGCCGCAAACAACTCACCGAAACCCTTGCCGATTTTTGGCATAACCATTTCAACGTCTATGGTTGGGATGATGATGTCACCCCGCTCTTTGTTTCCTATGACCGCGATGTGATCCGAAAACATCTCTTCGGTAATTTCCGCGAATTTCTCGAAGCCGTCGCCAGCCATCCCTCCATGCTCTATTATCTCGATAATTACCTGAACGAAGACGCGGGTCCCAACGAGAATTTTGCGCGCGAGCTATTTGAACTGCACACACTTGGAGCCGAGAATTACCTCGGGGTCGCCGACCCAAATCAGGTCCCGCGCGACGCGGAGGGCATCGCCATCGGCTATGTCGATAACGATGTATACGAAGCCGCACGTTGTTTTACAGGCTGGCGAGTCGATGATGATATTTGGGAAGAAGACGATAATGTCGGCGTGAGCGGCAAATTTATCTATTACAAACCCTGGCACGACCGTTTTAATAAAATAATTTTAGGGAAATATATTCCCGCCGACCAGCCCGATATGCAGGATGGACGAGATGTGTTGGATTTGCTTGCTAATCATCCCGGCACGGCGAAATTCATCGCCCGTAAACTTTGCCGCCGCTTCGTTACGGATATTCCGCCTGCTTCCCTTGTGGATGCAGTTGCCGCGACTTTTTTGGAATACCGCAACGCGCCCGACCAGCTTAAGCGCGTTTACGAAAGCATTTTTCTCTCTGACGAATTCCGCCAAACTTGGGGAGGGAAGATTAAACGCCCCTTTGAGATGGCAATTTCATCCCTGCGTGCTTTAGATGCCGATTTCAACCGTCCGCCTAGCGCAATCCGCTGGCTTTTGGAAGAAATGGGGCAGCCAATTTTCGGTAGGCATACCCCTGATGGCTACCCCGATACGCAAGACGCTTGGGCGAATACCATGTCCGTGCTTTATGGCTGGAATTTAATTCTTGGCTCCGCCGAAAATTGGTTTGCCGAAGATGAAGATGACCCTCGTCGCGGGATGAATGTTGCTCTCCTTGAAAAAATACCCGCTGGAATCAATACCCCGACCGCGTTGGTCGATTACTGGATTCAACGTTTGCTAGGACGCACTCTCAGCGATACCTCCCGTCAGGCTCTGATTGATTTTCTTGCCCGAGATTTTGGGGCAGAAGAAGAAATTCCACAAGAAGATATCGGCTGGATGCTCCCCGGCATGGTCGAATTGATTTTGATGACACCGGAATTTTGGTTGCGATAGTGTGTGAAATCTGCGTTGCTTTTCCCAAGAGTATTGCAGATCGATTTTATTACGCACTTGTCTTGATCTTAATTCTAATGCATTGCCCCCTTCCTAACCTTCCCCCGAAGGGGGAAGGGACAAATTCTCCCCCTTCGGGGGAGATGTCCGCAGGACAGAGGGGGCTAACGACCAAACTTTGCGTAACATCAGTTAATGTTAATAAACCTGATGTGCAATGCATCTTGAAGATGCAATGCTTATTGTTTCAAATAAAGAGGTTCCCATGCCCACGAAAACATTTACCCGAAGAGATTTTCTGAAAGGCTGTTCTGCCGGGATCGCGGCTTTCGCAGGCGCGCGGCTGACTAAGGTCGCTTTTGCGGCGCAAGAAACAGACCATGATATTTTTGTGCTAGTCTTCCTGCGCGGCGGTTGGGATGCATTAAATGTCGTCCCGCCCCTCGCCGGTGATGATCGTATCTATTACGAAAAATCGCGTCCGAGCATCAAGATTCCGGAAAAGTCTCTTTTGCCTTTAAATGAGAAATTTGGCTTGCACCCTGCGATGGAACCGCTCTACGAATTTTATCAAGACGGAAATTTGGGTATTGTTCATGCGGTTGGGCTAAATGTAGATACGCGTAGTCATTTTGATGCGATGGAATTGATTGAGTTAGGTACGCCGAAGACCAAATCAACGACATCGGGCTGGTTGACGCGACATTTACAAAGCGCGCCCAACCAAAGCTCTGCCTTGCTCCCCGCAGTTGCTACGCCTCTCCAGCCGACTGCACTTTTAGGGTACTCACCTACTGTGAGTATGTACAATGTTGCTGACCTTGCGCTGTGGGATAACGATTTTCTTGCCGAACAGCAAAGCGCGTTACGAAAACTCTATGCGGGCGGAACATTGCTACACCAAGTTGGCTTGCGGACATTGGATGCGGTTAACGTAGCCGCTCCAATTACATCAGACAACTATCGCTATCGCCCGGCAAATGGTGCGGAATATAGAGACGATGAACTTGGCGAAGAACTCAAGACAGTTGCACAGATCATCAAATTAGAGGTCGGTCTCCAAGTCGCCACAGTGGATTTTGGCGGCTGGGATACCCATGAAGACCAGAACCGTGGCAATAGCGGCTATTTTACAGAAATGCTCGAAAGTTTAGCAGATGGGTTGGCGAATTTTTATCTTGATTTGGGAGAGTATAGCAACCGCCTTTCCGTGGTGGTGATGAGTGAGTTCGGGCGTAGATTGGCGCAAAATGATGCCGACGGTACGGACCACGGTCACGGCTCGGTGATGCTCGCCTTAGGAAATGGGGTAAACGGAGGCAAGGTTTACGGTCAGTTCCCCGGTTTGAATAATGACCAACTTTACGATCACGCCGATCTCGCGATCACAACTGACTTTCGCGCGGTTTTGAGCGAAGCCTTAGTCAAGCGCTTGGGCAATCCGAATATTGAGACTGTTTTCCCCGAATATACGAATGATTCTGCGTTGGGTTTATTTGCGGATATTTCATAAACAAGGATTCAACGTTCTTCTTTTCAATGTGAATGTTGTGAATTTAGCGAAAAACGTGAAACTTAAAACGTAAAGAGTAAGTCTTGCTGCCCAGCATCATGTTTTATGTACCGCATTAGTCCATCAATTCTATATTCCAATCTAAAATTAAAGCGAAACGCCGCCCATTTGGGCGGCGTTTCTGTTACGTGCGGCGGCAACCTACTCTAGGACGAGGAGGGATGCCGCCGCACTACGTTTACTGCTATTACTCATGGGCACCACCTCCTCTGCTAGTGGGATAGCGATGAAGTAGACATTTTTATCTAGCGAAAGTATGGCATAAAGTCTTCGCAAAGTCAAATAAGCATTTCATTAAAAGGTGAAACATGTTGCGCGATGAGAGATTTTACGGTTTAGCTTTCACGCATCACTCCAGTAATACTATATCCCAATCCAAAACTGAAATTTTGATCTTTGTGCTGTTGCCTCGCCAATAGAGATGGGTTAAGTAGCTTGAGCCGCGCAGAGTTGATGGCGAGCGTCCCTCGGTGACGATGATATGGTCGGGGGTGTAATGACCAAAATAAAGCTCGCGTTCGTTCGCGTGGCGTCCCAGCGTGGGGTCCATCGCCGTCCAGCCGACGCCGGGCAGGTAAACGTCCAGCCAGGCATGTTCCACTTCCGCGAGTTCTGCATTTGTCCCTTGTAAAAAGAGCAAGCCTTCAAAATAACGTGCAGGGATGCCTTCGGCGCGGCTAAGGGCAATCATCAAGTCGGCGTATTCAGTGCAATCTGCGCCCATTGCGCCAAAGGTGGCTTGTGCGCCCCAATCGTTGTGATTGTAGTGATAGGTGAGTGTGTCGCCGACATGATCGTAAAAAGCGCGCACACTCTCACAGGGCGTTTTGCCTGCCAACGCATTCGCCAAGCCCACGATTTGCGGATTATTCGCTTCAATATGCAACTCTGCTTGCGTATATCCACTAACGCTCTCGCCCTGACAAGCCCCAAATTCATAAGTTACTTCGTTTACGCTTAGTTCGTATTCAATCGTTACCGTGAATTTCGTGCCCGGCGGGTGCGCCGAAAAATCAAACTCGGCGTATTCGTTGCCATATTCGTCGGTCAGCAGGGTGTAATTGCTCGGCGAAATCGTGCGTGAATGTACTGCTTGATATGGCGCAATGCTGCGGATTAATGCCACCCACAAAAACTGCTTTTCAGGTGTCCCTTCGCCGTAGTTGAGCAACTCAATTGTTTGTGTGACGCGATACCGGCGCGTGGACGCGATCTCGCTACCGCCTTGTGGGGTGCAGGCTGTCAACATAAAAATAAGAAACAGGAAGATGCGTTTCGTCATTTACGGCGTTGTTGGAGACGTTCCATCGCGATGTTAAATTCCATCTGCTTATATTGGATTCGTTCCTGAAGTTTGGCTTGGGTATCGTTATCTTGTGTGGATGCCAACTGATTTTTTAGTTCCGCTATTTCGCGCAATAACTCGACTTCGGGCGGCTTGACTCCGGCATTTTTCAACACCGACGATGCCACGCGCAGTTCTGCGGGTGTATTGAAATAGTCGGTCAGGTCGAGTTTTTTGCCTTTGTTTTTTAAGTTGTCGAACTCACCGCGCGCGATGGCTTCCTGTAAAAGAGATTCGACGGCTTTATCAAAGAGGGGCATGGGGTTCCTTTGTAGCTGGGCAAGGTTGATTTTGCTAGCACTGTGCGCTTAGAGCTAAATAAGTAAGACTCCACTGCAAAAAGCAGTTCTTTAACAACCGTAAATTGGACGAAATGCTATCGAGTAGCGTAACCAGCGCAAAAGAAAAAGAAAAAAATCATCCTCGGTAGCGCTTTCCGCTTCGTTTTGCAGGCATTTTTCTGCTTTTGTCTGTTTCTTTTTCGCCATCTGGTAGCGGTGGATACGCCGCACGTTGGTCATGGAGGCAGATGAGATTATCGTGGAAGTTACCCTAAACTGTCCACGCACGGGCAGCTTGCTGGCGGGAAAGGGATATTTTAGTGAGCGGACAGAGGCTTCCACAGCGGCGCGCAAGTTTTGGCTGT
>JANTFU010000167.1 GCA_024763295.1 Anaerolineales bacterium | reverse complement strand
GTATTGGGAGTACTAAAAAAAGTAGTTGAATTTTCGTCCACCCCTCTGTCTTTCGGGCGAGGGACGACCTGAGCGTAGCGAAAGGTCAGGGTGAGGGAAGTTCCAATACTTAGTGCTCCCTCGTATTCTTTTGCAAATTTGCTTATAATGCGTTGTGTCATTAAGCCTTTTTTATGGAGATAAAATGCGTTTTGAAGAATTGAACTGGATGGATATCGAGCGTTACCTCGAAGAGGATGACCGTCTGATGATTGTTTTGGGGGCAACGGAGCAACATGCTTATTTGAGCTTGTTGACCGATATTAAGATTCCGCTGGCGTTGGCAGATGCGGCATCCCAGCAGAGCGGGGTTTTGGTTGCGCCGCCTTTGAATTTTGGATCATCCCCGTATTTTTTGGATTACCCCGGCACAATCTCTTTCCGTTTGAGTACGCTGATGGATGCGGTTGAAGATGTTTTACGTTCGGTATATCGACAGGGATTTCGGAAGATATTGCTCTTAAACGGACATGGTGGCAACGATGGGGTACGGGCGCGTTTGGAAGAGATTATGAACGACGTGCCGGACTTGCAGTTGAATTGGTATGCCTGGTGGAAATCACACGCCGTTGAAGCGATTGCCCTTAAACATAACTTGAAGCCCGGTCACGCTAATTGGCTGGAATCTTTCCCCTTTACGCAGGTGGCAGAACAACCCTCTTCGCCGAAGCCTCCGCCTTATGTGCCAAGTGCCATCCTTGGGGCAGGAGCGGCACGCGATGTCTATGGTGATGGGTCCTTTGGTGGTCCCTATCAAGTCGATTTTGAAATTATGACCGAGATATTTCAAGCTGCCTTAACAGATGTTTTAGAAATGCTAAAGTTCGAGTAAAATAAGCGAACTGTGGGGGATTGTTTTGAAATTGTGCAGAAAATTGCTTGACGTTTTAGTGTTTCTTTCGGTATAATCTGTAACTTGGATGAAAATGTAATTCCTTTTTCTTATTCGGCGAGCGCATGAGATTTCTTCAATATCTCGATGCGCTTGTCTTTGTGTATGTCAGGGTGTCTTCCCCTGTAAAGTTTTATAAAATTGTCTCTGCATGGTCAGAGACCGTAGACGACGAGGAGAGTATTCAGTGGAAACTAAGGGGCTTAAAGCGCTTCGTGTGAGTCTTGCATCGCCAGAAACCATCCGTTCTTGGTCTTATGGTGAAGTTCTTAAACCGGAAACAATCAATTATCGTCGTCTTCGCCCAGAAAAGGATGGTCTTTTCTGCGAGGCGATTTTTGGTCCAACCCGCGATTGGCAGTGTTACTGCGGTAAATATAAGAATCCGCGTTATAAGGGGATTACCTGCGATAAGTGCGGGGTTGAAATTACGCGTTCGGCTGTACGCCGTGAACGCATGGGGCATATTGAGTTAGCCAGCCCTGTAGCGCACATCTGGTATACCCGCCGTATCCCTTCCTATTTGGGGCTTTTGCTTAATATCTCGCGCCGTAATTTGGATCGTGTGCTGTACTTTGCACAGTATATCGTCACGCATGTGGACGAAGAAGGACGCGAAAAGGCACTTGCCAAACTCGATGAAGAGATTGAAAATGCCGATGCCCAGCAAGGGGATTTAACCAATGCCAGCCTGCAAGAAGTAACGGAACGCAGCGAACTGGCGTTGAATGCTTTACAGCAGCGCCGCGCAGCTATTATTCAGGAATTTGACGAAGAAACAGCCGCACAACTTGAGCCGGTGATGAAAGAAGGTCAACGTCTTGACCAGAACTTGCAAGACCAGATGGGTGTAGCAACGAAAACAGCCATCACCTTTAGCGCAACCGGTGATGTCATTGCAGAAGCCGGTACAGTCATCTCTTCTACGCACCTGAGCCGTGTTCAAAAAATCGTGCAAGAGAGCCTTAGTCGTATCGAAGGCGAATTACAGGAAAAGAAAAACGAACAGATCGCAGCAATCGACCAAGAAATTGCAACCTTGCAAGTGACTTTAGAAGAAGAAGTTGCGCGCATCAAAGAGCAGCTTGGTGACCAGCTTGCCGAAACCCGTGAAAAGAACAAGCAAATCCGTAAAGAATTGGTGGATTTGCAGCCTTTCGATTTCCTGAGCGAAGTCCGCTATCGCGAACTGAAAGCGCGTTGGGGACAGATTTTCCGTGCCGATATGGGCGCTGAAGCCTTCCTCGATATTCTCCAGCGCATTGACTTAGATGCTCTGGCTGAAGAACTTTGGCACGAAGTCCGCACTACCAAGAGCAAACAGAAACGCAAGAAAGCGACCAGCCGTCTTAAGGTTGTGGAGGCTTTCCGTCGTTCGGGTAACAAGCCTGAGTGGATGATTATGAGCATTTTGCCGGTCATCCCGCCCGATTTGCGCCCGATGGTGCAGTTGGATGGTGGACGTTTTGCGACTTCGGATTTGAATGACCTGTATCGTCGTGTCATCAACCGTAACAACCGCCTCAAACGCCTTTTAGAGTTGGGTGCCCCCAATGTGATTATTCGCAACGAAAAGCGTATGTTGCAAGAAGCGGTTGACTCCCTCATTGATAACAGCCAGCGCGGCAAGGCACTTTCTCGCCGCGGGCGTCGCGAACTGAAATCCCTGAGCGACATGCTCAAGGGCAAGAAGGGGCGCTTCCGTCGTAACCTGCTTGGTAAGCGCGTGGACTATTCTGGACGTTCGGTGATTGTGGTTGGTCCGAAACTGAAACTTTATCAGTGTGGTCTGCCGAAAAAGATGGCGCTGGAACTCTTCCGTCCCTTCGTGATTGGTGGTTTGGTCAGTCGTAATTACGCTGCCAACGTCAAAGGCGCGCGCCGTATGATCGAGCGCAATCGTCAGGAAGTTTGGGAAGTCCTCGAAGATGTGATTAAAGATCGCCCGGTTTTGCTTAACCGTGCTCCTACCTTGCATCGTTTAGGTATTCAGGCTTTTGAACCCTTGCTTGTTGAAGGTAGCGCAATCCATTTGCACCCATTGGTTACGACCGCGTTCAACGCTGACTTTGATGGCGACCAAATGGCAGTCCACGTACCGCTTTCGCAGAAAGCTGTCGAAGAAGCCCGCCGCCTAATGTTGGCATCCAAAAACCTATTAAAACCCGCCGATGGCGAACCGATTATCAGCCCCGGTAAAGACATGGTCTTGGGCGTTTACTATCTGACCATGACCGACCCCTTTGAATACAAGGGCGAAAACAGCATTTTCGGTTCCATCGAAGAAGTTAAACTCGCTTTTGATCTTGAGCAGGTTGAAGTCCACACCAATATCAAACTGCGTGCCACCACTTGGTACGATGATGAAGATAATCGTCTTGACGAACCTGTTACCCGCATGGTTGATACGACGGTTGGGCGTGCAATTTTCAACAGCATTTTGCCTGACGAAGTGAAATTCGTGAACCGCACCCTCGATAAGGGTGGTGTGAAAGACCTGATTGCCGATGTTTACGAAGTTTGCGGACAGGACGTCACCACAGGCGTTGCCGACGGCATTAAGAGCATCGGTTTTGAATATGCCATGCGCTCTGGTGTTACGGTAGCGATTTCCGACATCACTGTGCCGGATTCTAAACCCGACATTATGCAAAAATCGCTCCATGAAGTTGAGTTGGTACAACGTGACTTCCGTCGCGGCTTATTGACTGAACAGGAGCAAGACGAACGGGTTGTTCAAATTTGGCAGGATACCACGAACGTGATTGCAAAGGAAGTCCGTAAGGTGATGGACCCGAATGGGAACCTCGCCACGATGGCAAGCTCCGGCGCGACCAAAGGTGGATTCGGACCGATCTCCCAGTTAGCGGGTATGCGCGGTTTGATGGCTGACCCGGCTGGACGCATTATTCCGTTGCCGATTCGCTCGAACTTCCGTGAAGGTCTGACCGCACTCGAATACTTCATCTCCACGCATGGTGCGCGTAAAGGTCTCGCCGATACCGCACTCCGTACAGCGGACGCGGGTTATCTGACACGCCGTCTCGTGGATGTGGCGCAAGATTTAATCATCAACGAACATGACTGCGGCACGACCAACGGCATTATGATCAGCAGCGAACAAGATATTGCCGGGCAGTCGCTTGGATCGCGTATTTACAGTCGTTTGCTGGCTGACCGTGTTATTGATCCGAACACCGGCGAGGTGATTGGTGAACGTAACGAGGTGATCGGGCACGAACTGGCTCGGAAGATTATGAAAGCTGGCGTCAAAGAAGTCTTTGTCCGCTCGCCGATGACCTGCGATTTGCAGCACGGTGTTTGTGCCAAATGCTACGGGAATGACCTCGGGCGCGGTAAACTCGTCGAACTTGGTTCTGCGGTTGGTATTGTTGCCGCCCAGTCGATTGGTGAGCCGGGCACGCAGCTCACCCTGCGTACTTTCCACACCGGTGGTGTTGCAGCCGGTGGCGATATTACCACCGGTCTCCCGCGTGTTGAAGAACTCTTTGAAGCGCGTCGCTTGCCGAAAGGTGAAGCCGTGATGACCGAAATCGCCGGTAAAGTTTCGATTTCGCAATCTGAGAAATACGCCGACTTGCGCATTGCCACGGTCTCCCGCAGTGAGATGGTCAGCGATGCTTATAAAATCCCCGCAGACTGGGAGATCTTGGTCAACGAGGAAGAAGAAGTCAAAGCCGGTGCCATCCTTGCTTCACACGAAGAAGCAACCATTACCGCGCAAAACGAAGGCAGAATCCGTATCGAAGACGATACCGTCTACGTCTCTTATGAGCAAAAAGAAGAGAGCGAATACGATATTCCGACCACTGCACGGCTGACTGTGCAGGATGGTGACTATGTTGAAGCCGGACAACCGTTGACAGAAGGCTCTCTGAACCCGCATCGCATTCTGCGCATTCAGGGTGTGGATGCCTGTCAGCTTTATCTGATGTCTGAAATCCAGCAAGTTTACCGCTCACAAGGTCAGAACATCCACGATAAGCATTTTGAAGTCATTATTCGCAAGATGCTCTCGAAAGTACAAATTACGAACCCGAATGACAGCAACTTCCTGCCCGGTGACGTGGTAGATCGCCTTGACATCCGCCGTGCGAATGAAGCCCTGCTTGCAGAAGGCAAACAGCCTGCGCGTTACGTCAATATTCTCTTGGGGATCACCAAAGCCTCGCTGACGACCGACTCCTTCCTGTCGGCATCTTCCTTCCAGCACACCATCAAAGTGTTGGCAAAAGCTGCCATTGGCTCGGATGAAGATCCGCTCTACGGCTTGAAGGAAAATGTAATCATCGGCAAGCTCATTCCGGCTGGCTCCGGTTTCGTCCCCGGTCGTTTCAGCGCGGGAGACGGGGATGCGGTTGCCTTGGTTGATGAAGAAGGCACGGCGGAAGAAGAGGATGACCTCGATGAATTTGACGATGATGAACTGGATTCTGTCGATTTGGATGATGATATCGAGGATGTCGATGACGACGACAACGAAAATGACTTGGATGAAGATGATAGCAACGACTAAAGTCTTTCTTTCCTTTGCACAAGCTAAATAAGTGCAAAAAGGATGTCGCATTTTGGCGACATCCTTTTTTTATGCCTTTACCGTTTGCTACAGTACGAGAAGTAGTTTTGCCAATTTTCAAGATAGGTTAAAAAGAGGTGTTTTTGTCTGTGTTTTGTTTTCTTGGGTATTTCGAGTTCC
>JANTFU010000166.1 GCA_024763295.1 Anaerolineales bacterium | reverse complement strand
GTGGCATAGCGCGGCACGGAAACGATCAGGTCGTTATCGCAAGAAAGGGTGGCGCTGTCGCCATCTACATCCAAATCGAGTTGGACACCATTGGTTTTGGCTGTGATCTGCGCCTGCTCCCAACCCGTCAGACGCAAATCGCCGGGGACATTGACAATGTGCAGAGTCAGTTCCGCCCCGACATCGAGCGTTTTGCGTTCCATCTAAAGCTCCTCTCCGCTAAGCGCACGCATGGCATCTTCAGCGGAGATGCGTCCGGCATCCAGTTCTGCCAAAATACTGCGGCGTTTTTCTTCGTCCAGATCGGGGCTTTCTTCTTTGCCGGGTTCGTAGCCCATCGCGCGGATTACTTCGTGCAGGCGATTGCGAATCGTGGGATAAGAAAGTCCCAGTTCGCCTTCCATACGCGAAATTTTGCCTTCAACGCGCACAAAAACTTCAATAAATTCCATGTGTTCGCGCGATAAATTTGCCAAAGGGCTGCTGTAAAATTCGCCTTCGATGGTCGTATTGCAAGTTTCACAGTGTAAACGGGTGATAACCAATTCGTCCTTGCAAACAGGACAGCGCGTGAGTACGGGATTCATCATAGGTCTCCTTTTCCTTGCGCAACGCAAAGCGCCGCGATCTCTTTTCTTATGCAACCGCTTCTGCGGCTGCTTCCGTTAAAATTTCTTCTTTGGCAGACACATCGACCATACGATGTAGCCACACAAAGCCAAATGTTGCCACAACACCGATTACTCCGGCAAGATACCAAAGCCAACGCGGGTTAAAATTATCCATCACCAAACCCGCCAACGTCGGACCAACTGCAAAGGGAATCATCCATGAAATACCAAAGACCGCCATATAACGTCCGCGCATCTCAGCAGGTGAAAACTTTGCCACCAGCGCCTGTGAAACCGGAGCGATCAACATCTCACCAATTGTCAAAATAATCATCGCCAGCACAAAGAAGGGCATCGTGCCGACAAAACCATACATCCCAAATCCAATCGTGTAGAGCAGCATCCCGGCAGCCATCACCAACAAGGGCGGTCGGTTTTCAATCCGGCGCGTGACCGCAAATTGGAAGAGCACCACCATCGCCGCGTTCAGGCTCAAAATCAACCCATAATTCGCTTCGCTAACCGCAAACATATCGCGCAGATAAACGCCTAGGCTCGTATTCATATTCGTATACACCAAGCCCATCAGGATACAGACGAAGATAAACGCCATAAAAAGCAAATCGCGGAAGACGCTCAAATAACCCACAAAAGATTGAGAGACAGATTGCGAAGCGCCCGCCTGTAAACTTGATTCCCTTACTTCAGGTTTTGTTTCGGGAATAAAAGCTGCAAACAACCCCGCCACGATAAAGCTGGTCACCGCATCGACAATGAAAAGCGTCAGGTAGCTGGTAATGCCCAATAAAATCCCGCCCAAGGCAGGACCGATCGCGACAGAAAGATTTGCCGCAACACGCAAGATGCCATATCCTTGCGCGCGTTTCTTCTCCGGCAAAATATCCGCTACCATCGCCTGCCGCGCTGGTCCGCCAACACTAAAGATGCCCGAAAGCACCGCGATGACATAAAAGGCAGTCAAACTGGTAGCCAAGCCCATGAAGACGCTGCCAATCGAAGTCGCTACCAAGCTAAAGATCACAATCTGCTTGCGCCCGAAACGGTCGGTCAGGGCACCGCCCAAAATACTGCCCACAAAGCTCGAGACCGAGAAAAACGCGAAGAGATAGCCGACTTCCGTCATCCCGACATTGAACTTCATCGTCACATACAGCGCAAAGAAGGGAAAAAGCAACGCGCCACCGATTTGGTCAACAAAAGAGACCGCGATCAAAACCCAAAAGGTGCGTGGATATTCGTTATAGATATTTTTCCAGTTCTCAAAAAGATTCTTCATAATTAAACCTTCAACCCAAACGCGAAGCGGCGGAAAAGCAGCTTTACTCTCTTGCGTCAATTCGATCTATTGATGTCCGGCAGATAAAACCAAATGCGCATCCTGTTTCGATTCTTGGGCAACTTTTTTACCTAAGTCAATCAACAGCGCGCCAAGGCGCTGACGAAGAGGGGAGACTTCATCATTTTCCAGTAATTTTGCCAAGCGCTCGTTCTGCGCGAATGCTTCCAGTTCGCGTTGCCGCGCCTTATATTCGGGCAAATAATCAATGCCATTTGTGCTAAACATAAGATTTCCTTTCAGTTTTTCTAAAAGACACTTCAAGTTACTTAATTGCATTGTACAGATATTTTAAATTTTGTCAAGATTTATTTTAATTTTACTCAATAAAACTTAATTTTTATCAAAGCAAAGTTTGATTTTTCTAAAAAAGGCTAAATCCTATCCCCAAAGCAGTTTTCTTAGAACAAAAAATCTAGCGCCCTTGACAGCGAACAATTGTTCTGCTATTATCTCATAGCACAAATGAGCGAGATTGAAGCTCTGAAGGAGATTCTTATGATGGCACGCAAATCGAAAGGTCTTGGCGAACGGCATAAAAAGATATTGGCTTTCCTAAAGAAATACCAAGACGACGAAGGCTACCCTCCCACCATCCGAGAGATTGGCGAGGCAACCGGCATTTCATCCACATCGGTGGTTAACTATTATCTTGACCAACTCGAAAAAATGGGCAAGATCGAACGTCAACGCAAAATTTCGCGCGGCGTAAAGTTAGCGAACGCCAACCCACTGGGAGAGATGTTTCGGGTACCGGTAGCAGGTCGTATCGTCGCGGGCGAACCGATCCCGGTCCCTGCTTCGGATTTCAGCTATTACGATGCCGATACATCCATCGATATTGCCAGTTCGCTCTTCTCCACATCGCAAAAAAATGACGACCTTTTTGCTCTCGAAGTTTCAGGTGATTCGATGATTGATGCAATGGTCAGTGATGGCGATATTGTCGTTATGAAGCCGACTAACAGTGCTAATAACGGCGATATGGTTGCTGTTTGGCTGCCGGAAAAAGACGAAACTACCCTGAAGTACTTCTATAAAGAAAAAGATGGCTATCGCCTCCAACCTGCGAATCCCACCATGAAACCAATCATGATTGGAAAAGATGAACCGCTTGAAATCAAAGGCAAAGTCGTCATGGTTGTTCGGCAAATGGAAAAACTCTAAAAATATCCCCCGTTTAAATCAAAAAAGCGGCTCCGTGTGGAGCCGCTTTTCTTTTGTGCTGTTCGTGAGAACTAAGCGAGTTCTACGGAAGCGCCAGCAGCTTCGAGTTTGCTCTTGGCATCTTCAGCAGCTTCTTTGCCGACCTGAGTAAGAACCTTGGATCCGGCGGTTTCAGCCAATTCTTTGGATTCTTTCAAGCCCAAGCTGGTCAGTTGGCGGATCGCTTTAATAACATCGATCTTCTTGGGACCGGCATCTTTGATAACAACATCAAATTCGGTCTTTTCTTCAACGGCTTCAGCGGGAGCAGCAGCGCCAGCAGCGGCAACCGCGACAGGTGCGGCAGCGGAGACGCCCCATTTTTCTTCCAACATGGAAACGAGTTCAGCAGCTTCGAGAACGCTCAAAGTGCTCAGTTCTTCAACAATTTTTTCGAGATCAGCAGCCATTTTAAACTCCTTGTTTTATAGCTTCTTATTTTTTAGTTTGAGATGGAAAAGTTGCCTACGCGGCAGCTTCTTCGTTTTTTGCTTTGATCACAGCGGCGAGACCGCGTGCAGGCTCGGCAATGGTGCGTACCAATTTACCAGCAGGAGCCTGAAGAACACCCAGCAACTGGGCTTGCAAGACTGCCAGCGGGGGAAGCTTGGCAAGGGCTTGAACTTTATCGGGGTCCAGTATTTCGGCGCCCATAAAGCCACCTTTGAATTTGAATGCGTCAACGTCTTTCGCTGATTCCGACAACGCTTTTGCTGTCGAAGCAACATCATCAAAGGCAAAACCGATCGCTGTACTATTTTCCAAATAGCCTTCAGGAATCTCGTAATTTTCTTTGAGAACCAGTTTGGCTAAACGGTTTTTGACAACGTGGAATTCGCCGCCACTCTCACGAACCTTTGCGCGAGCTGCTTCCATATCTTTTACTGAAGCGCCTTTATACTCGACAAGGAAGAGAGCCTGGCTTTGGCTCACCCAATCTTTATATTGGGCTACAACTTCTTGTTTGCGTTCTTTTGTTAGTGCCAAAGGAAACCTCCTTTCAAAAAAAGTCTTTGCCTATCATCCAGGCAAAGACTTTTTACTCACATAGGAGTCCACCCACAGGGGGGGAATGCAGTCTTCGTCTGGGCAGGGAATTAAGCTCAAAAGTGAGCACCTGCTTTCTTCGGCGAAGTGATAGGTTTTAAAGTTATAGGGTTAAGAAATTATCCCTTTACTTCTAAGGATTGTGCTTGATTGGCATCCACTTTGATGCCAGGTCCCATCGTCGATGTGACCGTTACACGCTGAACGTAGTTCCCTTTTGCTGCCGGGGGTTTCGAGCGTTTGATGGCGCCCATCAGTGCCGCAAAGTTATCGAGTAGTTTTTCACCACCGAAGGAAACTTTTCCAATCGGGACGTGGATATTCGCGGTTTTATCAAGACGATATTCAACACGACCGGCTTTCGATTCTTCGATTGCACGCGGCAAATCAGCTGCCTGAACAACGGTACCGGCTTTAGGGTTCGGCATCAAGCCACGCGGACCCAACACACGCCCCAGACGACCGGCTTTGCCCATCATATCAGGGGTGGCGATAGCGACATCGAAATCAGTCCAACCGTCCTGAATTTTCTTAATCATTTCATCATCGTCAGCGACGAAGTCTGCACCGGCTTCACGTGCAATTGCAGCACCTTCGCCGGAAGCAAAGACCAAAACGCGAACTGTCTTGCCCAAACCATGCGGCAGATTGACAACGTCGCGTACTTGCTGGTCTGCTTTACGGGGGTCAAGCCCCATGCGCAGGTGAACTTCAACGGTTGAGTCAAAACTAGTCGTCGAGGTTTCGACCGTCAGATTGAGCGCGTCGAGCGGGGCGTAAAAGGTATCGCGCTCCACTTTTTCTGCTGCGGCTCGGTATTTTTTTCCGTGCTTTGCCATAATAATCCTCCGTGGTGCCAGCGGGTGTTATAACACCCTCCCACCTATACTTAGTCGGTTACGGTAATGCCCATGCTGCGGGCGGTACCTTCGATCTGCAACATCGCGCCTTCGATATCGATGGCGTTCAAGTCTTTCATCTTGGTTTCG
Organism: Anaerolineales bacterium; assembly: GCA_024763295.1. Lineage (GTDB taxonomy): Bacteria > Chloroflexota > Anaerolineae > Anaerolineales > Villigracilaceae > Desulfolinea. The sequence continues at coordinate 440 of JANTFU010000166.1, read as the reverse complement.
GCAATTTCACGAACCTGAGCGCGGGTAACCTTACCCACTTTGTTGACATTCGGTTCGCCGGAGCCTTTGGGAACGCCAGCGGCTTTGCGCAGAAGTTCTGCTGCCGGAGGGGTCTTTAGGACGAAGGTGAAAGAACCATCCGTATAAACGGTGATTTCCGCCGGAAGAATTTCACCCGGGCGGCTCGAAGTGCGGGCATTATATTCTTTGCAGAACGCCATAATATTGACGCCATGCCCAGCCAAAGCAGGACCAATCGGCGGTGCCGGGTTGGCTTTGCCTGCTTCGATTTGCAGTTTTACAATTGCTTTGAATTTCTTTGCCATATTTACTCCTCTGTGGTTTTAGCGAGCTTTAGCCCTCCCACGAATTAACCGACTAGCTTTTGCCGGATATTGATAAGTTTATGCCTTCTCAACCTGAAGGAAGTCCAATTCAAC
>JANTFU010000165.1 GCA_024763295.1 Anaerolineales bacterium | reverse complement strand
GTTACCTGGCCTTTAAAGCCGGGGATTTATCGTTTTGAGTTTGAAAAAGACAAAACACAGAAATGGATATTCATAGTTCGATAAATTTCCCAAAAAATGGACGAAAAGCTAACTTGGGGGCGCGGGCAAAAAAACGATTGCTGCCGATAAATAAATCGATGACGTTAAATTTCGACTAATTTCATCTGCTCTAATCTCTTGGCTCTAGTTACCTTCCTCGGCGGCGCTTTGCAGGGGAAACACCTGTAAGGTCTTTGCAACCTGAGAGATTTCAGGAAAATGTATAATACTCCCGTAAAATAATATGAGTCCACTGTAAAAAACGAGTTTTTTTAAAGTCAAACGAAAAAACACGCCACTTTTCTCTCTGAAACAAGCGATTTAAGGAATAGCGCGTTAAAAAACTCGGTTTCTCAGGGTATTCTCTTCCACTTAGAGATGCTTAAATACCTTTTCACAGTGGAGGCATATATAGAATTGAAACAGCCCTCTACACCCAACGAGGAGAGACTATGCGAGTTATCCGAAAGCTACTTGTTCCAACGCTACTCTTTTTCAGTGTACTCATGGCAGCTGTGGTCATCTACAACGCCGTTAGTTCCACCCAACAACTCAAACAGGCAGAACAGGAACGTTTGGGGGTCATGGAAAAGACGATTCAAGCACGCGTCAAAGCAGAAGAGGACTTTGCGGTTGCACTTGCAATAGAAAGCGCTCAAACCCCAGAAATCGCGAAGGCTTTTGCCGAACAAGACCGTGCACGCTTACAATTACTCACTTATCCAAGTTATCAGGAACTCAACGAACGCTTCGATATTCCGCAATATCAATTCCATTTAGCGCCGGCTATATCTTTTTTGCGTTTACATAATCTGGAAGCCTATGGCGATGACCTTTCAGCCTTTCGCTCTACCGTTCTGAAAGCAAACGAAGAAAACCGTGTTGTTTCAGGTATTGAGGTTGGGCGTGCCGGCTTGGGTATTCGTGGTGTTTCTCCCGTAGAATACGAAGGAAAACCTATTGGCACCGTAGAGTTTGGTCTTAACCTCGACAAAAAACTGCTCGAAACGCTTAAAGAAGAATACGGCTATGATTTCCAGATTAGCATCAGCAAGGAAGTTGCTAAAATTTCCACTCTCGTTGCACCTGAAGAATATGCGGACATCTCAAGCGAAAACATCTTAATCCTAGCCAGTACGCTCGATTCCCCTTATTTGTCAGGGGATGATATTTATACGCAAGTCTTGCAAGGGAAAGAAGGCATTATTGAATATAAAAGTATTAACGGGCGCGACTATGCCATCTATACAACCCCCATCATCGACTTCTCCGGTAAAGTAATCGGCACGCTAGATATTATTTCAGACCACACCGAAGTTGCCCAACAGCAAAGGCAAGAATTCATCACTTCGTTTGGCATCCTATTAAGCATACTGCTCATAATCGGCTTTGGCTCCGCCGCCATCGCGCGTAATGTTCTAAGCCCAATCGGCACGCTAACCAACGCCGCAAATGCAATTGCCGCTGGCAACTTCGAACAAAACGTCGAGGTCGAAAGTGACGACGAGTTGGGTACGCTCGCGACAGCTTTCAATACAATGACCGCAGAGATCGATGAAAATGTAAGAACGCTGGAAGATCGCGTTGCCGCCCGTACCAAAGACCAAACAACCGTCGCTGAAATTGCTACAGAGATTGCCCAAATCCAAAATATGGACGAGATGCTTGCCCGCATGGTGCATCTCACCCAACGCGGCTTTGGGCTTTATCATGCCCATGTATTCACCTTCGACGCAGAAAACGAAGGGAATGAACTAAAAATTATTGCCTGCGGCTACCGCGAAGGGGACGAGCACGAAGGCACGCACGGCACAAGCACCATTGCCTATAACACCGAACATTCCATCGTTGCGCGCTGCGCCCGAGAACGCGATGTAATCATCGTCAATGACGTGCATAACTCGCCAGATTGGCTGCCCAACCCACTACTTCCTGACACTCGTTCTGAGATGGCGCTTCCCTTGCTAGTCGGCGGTCAATTGCTCGGCGTCCTTGATGTTCAATCTGAAACCGTCAACCACTTTACAGAAGAAGACGCCAGTGTAATTTTGACACTCGCCGCCCAAATCGCTGTCGCGATGCAAAACCTAATGCAACGCGAGGAAGCACAAAAAATCGCGAGCGATCTTGGCGTGGTTGCTGAAGTGAGTATTGCAAGCGCAACAATCATCAATCAGCATGATCTCCTTCAAAAAGTTGTTGACCTCTCGAAAGAATCATTCGATCTCTACCATGCGCATATCTACCTCCTCAACGATGCTGGCGATACGCTTGAACTTGCTTCAGGCGCCGGAAAAATAGGCAGAGAAATGGTGGCAGAAGGATTAAGTATCCCCTTAGATAAAGAACAATCTCTCGTTGCTCAGGCTGCCCGCACACAACAGGGTCTGACCGTCAATGATGTAACCCAAACGCCAAACTTTCTCCCCAATCCACGCCTTCCCGATACACGCGCAGAGATGGCAGTTCCCATGCTGGTCGGCGGAGATGTTGTCGGTGTTCTCGATGTTCAATCCGCAAGGATTGGGCGCTTCAAAAAACTAGATGTTGAAGTTATGACCACGCTGGCATCCCAAATCTCGATTGCGCTACAAAATGTACGCTACTTTGAAAACGCACAAAAACAAGCCGAGCATGAAGCAAAACTAAACTTGATTTCTCAAAAGATTCAACAAGCAGACACCGTCGAGAAAGCCATGCAGATCGCAGCTCGAGAATTGGGGAACGCACTCGGCAAACGCAAGACCATGGTCGCACTTGAAACATCTTCACTGACTACCAAAAAGGAAGCCTAATGATGAGCAACTCTTCTTTCTTTTCTAGGTTTAGGAACATCTCCTTGCGCAACAAGCTATTGTTAAGCACCTTGACCGTTACCGGTGTTGCGGTATTGATCCTCGCTTATTTTTTCTTCATACGTACCCAGCAATCGCAAACTCTGCTAGACAGTGAACTTCACAGCACTGTGCAAGAACAATCTGAACAACAACTTCTCAACAATGTATTAGTTGATTCCCGCTTTTTCGACGGAACTTTTTCAAATGTGTCATCCGCCATCCAACAGTTATCAGACTCTCAAACAGCACTAATTACCCGAAAAGACGCTCTGGGAAACGGCAGTTATTGGGATGGACACGAGAATTTGACCCAATTCCCCGACGGACAAGTTGGCAATTCAGACAAGGATCCTGTCTCTGTATTTATCCCCAACACCGTCAAGTTGACCGACCCTATCATCAATGACATCAACCTAAATATTTATCTGGATTTTAATGCGCCAGCTGTCCTCGAAAATGAGCCTGATATTGCCGGTCTTTATTTTGTCAGTCAAAAAGGATACACACTCTATTATCCAAATATTAGTTTGGCGCTGGTCGCCCCTCCCAATTTTGACCCCCGAACCCGCGATTATTTTGTAGGGTCAACCCCTGAAAACAATCCGGATCGTACCCCTTATTGGACAACCCCTTACTTAGACTCAGCCGCCAACGGCTTTATTGTAACCAGCGCTGTCCCCGTTTATGATAGCGCAGAACATTTTCAAGGGGTTCTCGGCGCAGATGTTCCCCTCAATACAATTACCGAGCAAGTATTAGAGATCGAGGTTGGCGCAAGCGGCTTTGCTTTCATGCTCGATCATGAAGGTCATATCCTCTCCTTGCCAGAAGCTGGGTATTCGCTTTTGAACTTTGCGCCCAAAGAAATACCTGAAGGCGAATCTCCCAAAGATACCCTTTTGGACAAAGGACCTCAAGCGTTTCAAAACATCACATCTCAGATGGTGGCTGGTGAACAGGGCATCGTAAAAGTAACTATTCAGGGTTCAGATTATTATGTAGCTTTTGCCCCCCTATCTACGACAGGTTACAGCTTAGGCTTAGTAGTTCCGGTCTCTGAAATGGAGGCATCGTACATAGCAACCAGTAATAGCATCCAACAAGAAACTCAAAGAACAATTACACTAGCGCTGACGATCATCATCGCAATTCTACTCATTACAGCAGGGGTTAGTGTTTACCTCAGCAACAACATCTCTCGTCCGCTGGTAGAACTAACTGACGTAGCAGGACAAATTAGAAGTGGCAATCTGGATGCCCAAGCAGTGGCTACAAGCAGCGATGAAATTGGCGTTTTGGCACAAACCTTCAACACGATGACCGCTCAACTACGAGAAACCTTGGCAATTCTTGAAAAGCGTGTTGAAACCCGCACAAAAGACCTCGCAACCGTTGCCAATATCAGCACCCTAACCGCCACGATCCGAAACCCCGACGAAATGCTTACCAACATGGTACGGCTCACCCAACGTGGCTTCGACCTTTATCATGCACACGTCTTCACCTTTGACGAAGAAAACGATCTGCTAAAAATTGTTGCGTGCGGTTACAAAGAAGGCGAAGAACACGAAGGCACGCATGGCATCACCACCATCCCCATAGGGCAGGAACAATCTCTCGTTGCGCTCTGCGCCCGAACACGGCAACCCGTTATCGTCAACGATGTGCGCAACGAACCTGGTTGGCTGCCAAACGCAGAACTTCCTGAGACCCGATCTGAGTTAGCCGTTCCAATGATCGTTGGTGACGAATTACTCGGTGTTCTGGACATACAATCAGATAAACCGAACGCCTTCACAGAAGAGGATGCGAACATCCAAATGACGCTCGCCTCCCAGACCGCGACAGCGCTTCAAAACACGCTCAACTATGGGCGCACCCAAAAACGCGCCGAATTAGAATCTCTGGTCAATATGATCGGTCAGCGTATTCAACGCACAACATCCATTGAAGACACACTACAAACTGCCATTCGCGAGTTGGGTGTCGCTATCGGTGCAAAACGCGTAGATGCTGAGATTAAATTGGAAAACATCGAAGAAAATTAAAAAAGGTATTTCAACGCCCATGCCAACCCAATCACGCAAACTTACCTACCTGTTACACACCTTATGGCAAAGCCCCCTGTTTGGGGATTCTTTCCCGCAAAAAGACGAAGATCTTTTTTTTGCGCAACTCGAGCGGATGTATCCCATCTTCGCTGAAAGAATCACCCCTATTTTACAACAAGGGATGCCTGAAGCGCATCAGAGTAAGATTCAAGCCACCATAGATCAACTGGCTCCCAAGACTATTACGTTTTGCGCCTCCATTGCCACCGGAGAAGTAGAAGACGAAGCAGGCGTGATAAACGCCGCCCTCATCATGGGATTGGTATACTGGATAGACCAAAGCATGGATAGAGGCGATGAAGCCACGTTATCCGCAGTTCACCTGCTGACAGACTTAAACGCGAAGCACAACTTCCAAAGCGATATCGTGCGCGCCCGCTTTGAGGCGCTGCGTCAATTTGACAGCTTAATTCGACAAGTAGCGAAAAACCCCCACGACCTTCCCCATGTTTTGCGTGCCTTAGAAACCGATGTGCTGATTACCGAAGCAGAACTGCGAAACTTAAGCCGAGAATTACTTTTAGAAAGCTCTTTAGAAAACTTTTGGCAAACCCACCATCAGCATATTGCTCAAAAGATGATAGATTGCTCCGGATTAATGACCGTTACCAGCCTGCTATATGCTGTTAAACACAACGCCCACCCCGAACTGCCATCACTGGGAGATGT
>JANTFU010000164.1 GCA_024763295.1 Anaerolineales bacterium | reverse complement strand
CCCCGTCCAAATGTTCAAAGAACTCGAGCAAAATCCATCCGTCGCAAAGATTTTTGCCGCAACAAACTCAATGGTTGAATACATTTACCGATCCCCAAATCAGCGAACGACATATTTTGCACGTCCCTGAAAAACCGAATAGTGGGAAAAGCAATCATGCTGCGCTTTATTTCGGCAAAGCCACAACCAATCGCCAAAATAGCCCCAAGACAGTTCTGAAACTGTTGCATCGCAAAAACACGCTCATTGCAGAGTTACACAAGCCCATTTATGAATGCCTAAAAAGCGTTCCGTCTCACGGAGCGCTTTTTTATTAGGACACCATATCTATTGATAAACACAAAACCTAAAAAGCCTAAATTAGACCCTTTTTAGCAAATAACATTTGTGATATATAGCACAATATATAGATGATGTTTGCATCTACATCACGATAATTAATCCGCTAAAATTACAGCAAGATTGTGAAATAATGCACGAGTAATTAGCCAGAAAAAGGTACTTATCTATGAGAGAAGCAATTCAACGTGTGATTGAGAAATATAAAAGCGACCGTAGCCGCTTGTTAGATATGTTGATTGATGTTCAACACGACTACCAGCATATCCCTCAGGAGGCAATTCGCATTATCGCCGAGCAATTGGACATTTCCCAAGTTGACGTCAAGCAGACGATTACTTTTTATCACTTCCTAACCCTAGCGCCTGTCGGCAAATATGCAGTCTACTTAAACGATAGTGCCGTCGCTTGTGCTTTTGGTCGCGAAGAAGTTGCCAAAGCCTTTGAAAAAGAATTAGGCATTCCTTTCAACAGCGTCACGGAAGATGGTCTTGTAGGTTTATGGGATACAGCAGACATCGGCATGAACGATCAGGAACCGGCGGCAATCATTAACGGAACTGTCTTTACCAAGCTAACCCCAACCAAAGTCAGACATTTGGTAGAAGCGATGAGGGCAGGCAAAGACACACTTGGCTTAATGGCAGAGATAGATGCCGCACCACAAGGACCTGAATTGCTGTCGTCTATGGTGGAAAATAATATTCGCCAAAGAGGCGCAATCTTGCTTACCGATGAACACGAATGCGGGCAAGCTTTGCAAAAAGCGCTCAAAGAAAGCCCAAAAGCAATCGTTGAAAAGGTCAAACAATCTAATTTGCGTGGGCGCGGCGGAGCGGGCTTTCCCGCCGGACTAAAATGGGATTTTTGCCGTCAATCGCTTGGCGAGGAAGTGTATCTGATTTGTAATGCGGACGAAGGAGAGCCGGGCACATTTAAAGATCGGGTGCTTCTCACCGAATCAGCCCACATGCTCTTTGAAGGGATGACTATTGCAGGGTATGCAATTGGCGCAAAGCAAGGCATCGTTTATTTGCGCTATGAATATCGCTATATGAAACCCTACCTTGAAAGTATTCTCACAGAACATCGAGAGAAAAACTTACTCGGCAAAAATATCGCTGGAAAATCGGGTTTCAATTTTGACATCCGAATTCAACTCGGCGCAGGTGCTTATGTCTGCGGTGAAGAAACAGCATTGATCGAATCGCTGGAGGGAAAACGTGGTGAGCCTAGAAACCGCCCCCCTTTCCCCGCGCAAACCGGCTACATGAATAAACCTACGGTGGTCAACAATGTTGAAAGCCTTTGCTCGGTCGTGCAGATTATCGCAGAAGGAGCAGATTGGTTCAAATCGTTTGGCACCAGCGAATCAGCCGGCACCAAACTGCTTAGCATATCCGGTGACTGTGAAAAGCCCGGAATTTACGAAATTGAATGGGGGATCAAGATCAACACGCTTCTCAAGCGCGTTGGCGCAAAAAATGTCCAAGCAATCCAGATCGGTGGACCATCCGGCGTGTGCATTAGTCCCTCCCAATTTAGTCGACGGATTGCCTTCGAAGATTTGGCAACCGGCGGTTCGATGATCATCATCAGCAAAGAGCGCGACCTACTTAAAGAGTATGTCTTGAATTTTATGAATTTCTTTATTGATGAATCTTGCGGCTCATGCAGTCCTTGCCGCTCATTAAGCGTTGTTTTACGCAACAAGCTGCTCAAATTACTGGACGGGAAAGGTACCAAACAAGATATTGACGAGCTTTATCGCTGGACAAAAATTGGCAGGTCGGTCAATCGCTGCGGACTGGGACAAACTGCATCTAATCCGATTTTGAGCACCATCGAAAACTTCCGCCATCTGTACGAGAATCTCATCGAAACCAACGAAACCTTTGTCTCGACCTTTGAGATGGCATCTGCCGTAGCCGAATCCTGTGAAGCTGTTGGACGAAAGCCAAAACTCAGCCCATCCAATGAAAACCACATCTTCCGCGCCAAAGGACTTGAAAGAGAAACCTTATGAAAAAAGCTGAACAAATCACCTTTGAAATCGACGGGCAGACCTGCTACGCCTGGCCCGGGCAATCCATTCTCGATGCCGCCAGAGATAATGGCATCTACATTCCTTCACTATGCCACGTTGAAGGTTTAAAGCCCGCCGGTTCGTGCCGGATTTGCAACGTAAAAGTTAACGGACGCAACATTACTGCCTGCACAGCACCGGTCAGCGAAGGCATGATCGTTGAGAACGATACAACCAAACTGAACGAATTGCGCAAGACGATTATTGAAGTTCTCTTCGTCTCAGGAAATCATTTCTGCCCCGCTTGCGAGAAAAGCGGCAATTGTGAACTGCAAGCTCTCGCCTACAAATATCAAATGATGGCACCGCGCTTCCCGTACGAATTTCCAGACAAAGGTGTAGAAGCCCGTAGCCCGCTGCTCTTCCACGACCGCAACCGCTGTATCTTATGCAAACGCTGTGTTCGCGGCATTCGCAAAGACGGAAAAGCCGTCTTTGCCTATAGTGGACGCGGCGGAGAAAACCTGCATATTGAAATGGATCTTGAATTAGCAGCCCAACTCAGCGATGAAGAAGCCCAAGCTGCGATGGATATTTGTCCCGTAGGCGCAATCATCAAGAAAGAACAGGGCTACCAAACACCAATTGGCGCACGAAAATATGACCAAGTACCCATCGGCAGCGATCTTATCAAAAGCGAAGAACAGGATTTTTAACAATGAGCAAACCTATCTTGGCAACGACATCCCTAGCAGGCTGCTTTGGTTGCCACATGTCTATTTTGGATATTGATGAACGCATTTTAGAATTGATTGAATTGGTCGAATTCAACAAATCCCCCATCGACGACATCAAAACCTTCACCAAAGAATGCGATATTGGATTAATTGAAGGCGGATGTTGTAACAGCGAAAATATTGAAATACTGAAAGAGTTTCGCAAACATTGCAAAATTCTAATTTCAGTTGGCGAATGCGCCATCATGGGCGGTTTGCCCGCATTAAGAAATGGGATTTCGATCAAGGAATGTCTTGAAGAGGCTTATCTCAACGGACCCACTGTCGGCGAAAACACCGCCAAAGTCATGCCCAACGATGACGAGCTACCAATGTTGCTGGATAAAGTCTATCCCTGCCATGAGATTGTCAAAATTGACTATTACCTACCCGGTTGCCCCCCACGCGCAGACCTGATTTGGAATGCTCTGGTTGCGCTGATTACAGGTGACGAACTGCAACTGCCCTATGAAGTTATAAAATTTGATTAACAGGAATTTGATATGTCAAAAAAAATCACCATTGAACCCGTAACCCGTGTTGAAGGTCATGGAAAAGTGACCATTCATCTGGACGAAAATAACAACGTCGATTATACGCGCCTGCACATCGTCGAATTCCGTGGCTTTGAACGCTTTCTTCAGGGACGCCCGTACTGGGAAGCACCGGTTCTCGTCCAACGCTTATGCGGCATCTGCCCGGTCAGCCATCATCTTGCCGCCGCCAAAGCACTAGATGTGATTGTTGGAGCAGGCACTGGCGATGGTCTTACGCCCACCGGCGAAAAAATGCGCCGCCTTATGCACTACGGTCAAATCTTTCAATCACACTCCTTACATTTCTTCCATCTGGCTTCGCCGGATTTACTCTTTGGGGTTGACGCCGACCCCGCTATCCGTAACATCATCGGCGTTGCCCTACAACACAAAGACTTAGCCGTGCAAGGCGTTATGATGCGCAAGTTTGGGCAAGAAATTATCCGCGCCACCGCCGGGAAAAAAATTCACGGCACCGGCGCAATTCCGGGCGGCATCAACAAACATCTTAGCCGCGCCGAAAAAGAATCTTTCATCAACGGCGCAGACCCGCTCAACATCGACAAAATGGTCGAATGGTCGCAAGAAGCCCTCGTCTTCTTCAAAGACTATTACGTTAAGAACAAAAGTTTCATCGACAATTTTGCCGCCTTCCCCTCCAGCCACATGAGTCTGGTGCGCAAGGATGGCGCGATGGATCTCTATCACGGCGTCTTGCGGGCTGTGGATGCAGATGGCAACAAAATTTTGGATGATGTGGATTATCAGGACTACGAAAACTATATCGAAGAAGAAGTTCGCCCGTGGACCTATATGAAATTCCCGTATCTCAAACATTTGGGTGCTAAACAGGGTTGGTACCGCGTCGGGCCTCTGGCTCGGCTCAACACCTGCGACTTTATCCCCACCCCATTAGCACAGGCAGAACTCGAAGAGTTTCGGACACTTAACAACGGCAAACCCAACCCACACTGCTTACACTATCACTATGCTCGCCTAATAGAAATTCTGCATGCCGCCGAAGTCATGCGCGACTTGCTGCATGACCCCGATCTGCTCGAGGGAGAAAGAGTCGTCAAGGGGCAGAAAACCCATCGCGGGGTGGGAGTAATTGAGGCACCGCGCGGGACCTTGTTCCATCACTATGAGATCAACGACCATGATCAGGTCACGCTCGCAAACCTGATTGTATCCACCACAAATAATAACGAGCCGATGAATCGCTCTGTCAATCAAGTTGCGCATTCCTGGATGGACGGTCATCCCGAAATCACCGAACCGATGATGAACGCCGTTGAGATTGCAATCCGCGCTTATGATCCTTGCTTAAGCTGTGCAACACATGCGCTGGGACAAATGCCGTTGGAAATCTCACTCTACGATGCCAAAGAAAATCTAATTGACATCAAACGAACATAACGCTAATGCAAATACTGATTTATGGATACGGCAATTTAGGTCGCCAAGATGACGGGCTGGGAATTTTGCTCAGTCAGAAACTTGAAGCCTGGGTAAAAAAAGAGGGCTTCTCAGGCTTTACGTTTGAAAATAATTACCAATTAAACATCGAAGATGCCGCTGAGATTGCCAACAAAGACCTTGTGATTTTCGCGGACGCATCTGAAGAAGAAATTGATGATTTTTGTCTGAGCGTGGTGGATGGAAAAAAAGAATTATCGTTCACCACTCATGCAGCTTCACCGAGCTATATAGTGAAGCTGTGCAACGACCTTTTTGATAGGCAGCCTTTGGTTTTATTGGTGCATATCAAAGGCTATGAATGGGCTTTTCGGGAGGGATTGTCTGAAAAAGCCGAGAAAAATTTAGGGAATGCTTTTCGCTATTTGCAAAAACTTTTAGCGAATCCGGAGGATGCGATCAAATCGCGGGAAGGACTAAAACCATGCTAAACGTCGACCTTTCTACCACATATATGGGGCTGAAACTCAAAAACCCAATCATCGTCAGCAGTTCTAAGCTCACCAATAATGTTCGCGGTGTTGCAAAATGCGC
>JANTFU010000163.1 GCA_024763295.1 Anaerolineales bacterium | reverse complement strand
CCATTGAGATGGGCTGCCCGCCACCGGCGTTGTTGGTGATGGTCATCATGCCGAAGGGGATATTTTCCACGCCAGTCTCTTGAATGAAAGCAATCAACTTCTGAATATCCATATTGCCTTTGAAGGGATGCTTGTTGGTCGGGTCGTAGGCTTCGTCGATGACCAGATTGGCAGTGCGCCCGCCGCGCGAGCGGATATTGCCTTCGGTGGTGTCAAAGTGCATATTGGAGGGAACGTACATGCCCGGTTTAACGAGCAGGCTGCTCAAAATGCCTTCCGCTGCTCGCCCTTGGTGGGTGGGCATCCAATGTGCAAAGCCGAATATTTCTCGAACAGCGGCATCCAGCCGTTGAAAGGAGCGTGCTCCGGCGTAACTTTCGTCGCCCATCATCATCGCCGCCCACTGGAACTGGCTCATTGCGCCCGTCCCTGAATCCGTGAGCATGTCGATGAAAATGTCTTCAGCCTTGAGTGCAAAGACGTTATAACCGGCTTCTTTGAGCGCGTTCTCACGTTCGCTGCGTTCCGGCAAGCGGATCGGTTCAACCATCTTGATGCGGAAAGGTTCAGGCAAATATTCGGTCATTTTTTCTCCTTTGGAATGAATTTGTCGCTAAAATAAAAAATTGCCAAGGAAAGCGCGACAGCTTTGTACCTTGACAACTGGGTGTGCCCCTGGGTAAATATGAAATTGTGACTTGCGCGAAAATTTTATCACAAAAAATCTTGTATAATTATCTTATGAATAAAAAACTGCGTATCTTTTTGGCACTTCTTCTGCTGGCAGTTTCGCTCGCGCTTTTAATTTGGGCTTTTGGACCTACGCCTATCGAAAGTCGCAGCGTGCCGATCTTGCCTGGGGACTTGCAATTGCCCACGCCGGAGGCTTTTTTCTGGGGAGTGATTTAGGATGAAGAGAACCTCGCTTTTCTTCGTGATTTTGCTCAGCTTGGCGCTTTTTTTTGCCTTGCCGGCTTGTTGTGCGGGAATGCCTCCCGCAGAATCGTCAGAAACTGTCGGAACGGAACCTGCTGGGGAGCCGGCGGCAGAATCTGCTGCGAAGCCGACCGCGACCCTAGGCTTGGCTCCGGAACCCGTACAGCCGACCCAGATACCGCGCATCACGGAGCAACGCCGCCTGACGCTGGAATTCCCCCCGACCATCAAAGCCGGTGACTCCGACAATGTGCGCCTAACCCTCGAAGTGGACGCATTGGGGAACCTGACACCAACCGCTGTTGTGGATGGCAATACAGTGACGGGCGAGACGGTTGAAATTCCAAATTTGTACGATTCGCATTTTGTGATTGCTGAAGCGCGTTTTGATATGGCAGGAATTGAGATTGTGCCGCCGGAAATTATCAGTGAGCCGCTATTGCCTGGCGAAAATGTGACCTTTTACTGGAGTGTGCGTCCCAAAGAAGCAGGGCGCTATCGCGGGACGATTTGGCTTTATTTGCGTTTTGTCCCCAAAGATGGTGGGGATGAATTGACAAAGACCGTTTCGGCGCAGTTTATCGAAATTAATGCAACTACATTTATGGGCTTGAAAGCTGGTCCCGCGCGTTGGTTGGGTGCGTTTGGCACCTTTATTAGCGGGGTATTTGGGCTGCCGTTCTTTGAAGAGATTGTGAAATGGTTGTGGAAACAGCGTAAGGTTGCTTAGGTTGTTGTGGTGCGTGTGTTGACGGAAGATGGCAGGTTTGCACCTGTCATCTTTTTTTAACGGAACCAAATAAACTGTAGGAGCGATTCGATTAATTTTCGGGGTAACTTTTTGCGTTTTTTTGTGTTTTTCCCGATTGTAAAATCTGAGTTTTGTCTTTCAGGCAGAATGGTCTTACATATATGACAAACATCATGCCAAAGGCGGACGTGGGTTAGTAGGGTTTAAAATTGCCCTATGGTAAAATCTGCCCGCTATATTAACGTTTCCTAATCTTTTGAAAATGGAGTGCTTATGCAAAATCCATGGATCTATGTTGGTTTGTTTATGATCGTCGGGATGCTTATTCCGATTGCCGCCTTGGTGGTGGCGCGTTTGCTTGCGCCGCGCAAGCCGAATGCGATCAAACAGAGCACCTATGAGTGCGGTATTGAAACCGTAGGGGATAATTGGGTGCAGTTTAAGGCGCAGTACTACATTTTTGGGCTGGTTTTTCTGGTCTTTGATGTAGAGACTGTTTTCCTTTTCCCGTGGGCGGTTTCGCTGAACAAGCTGCCGCTTTTCGCCGTATTTGAAGGGATTATCTTTATCCTCATTCTGCTTGCCGGGCTGGCTTATGCCTGGAAAAAAGGAATGCTGGAGTGGGTGTAAGACCTGCGAAACAATCTACAAGGCTGATAGGACGAGTCTATCCTCTCAGCTTTTTTTGTGTGTAAGGAGTAATCCATGACATTTTGGACAGATCCGTTTAATTTCTTGTTTGCCTGGCTTTCGGGCGTCTTCCAGGGATGGGGGATGAACGAAGTTTTGGCGACCGTCCTGGTCTGGTTCGTTGGCATTTTGTTGCTGGTAACCTTCGCGATGGTGTTGGATATTTTCCTCGTGTGGGTTGAGCGCAAAGTGGTGGCGCGCTTTCAGGATCGTTTGGGTCCGAACCGTATTGGTCCCTTTGGTATCTTCCAGCCCTTCGCTGATATTGTGAAGCTGCTGATTAAGGAAGATATTACCCCGATTGGCGCAGATGTAATTCTCTTCAATCTTGCTCCGATCTTTTCGATGATGTCGGTCTTGTTGCTGTGGGCGATTTTGCCTTTTGCACCGAAGATGTACGGCGTCGATTTGAATGTGGCGATGCTTTATTTGGTGGCTGCCGGCTCAATCGGGACGCTCTCGGTCATTATGGCTGGTTGGTCATCGAATAACAAGTATGCGTTGATGGGTTCTTTTCGTACAGTAGCCCAGATGATCTCTTATGAGGTTCCGATGGTGGCTGCTATTTTGGTGGTCACGTTGATGGCAGGTACGATGGGCACGGTTGGCATCGTTGAAGCGCAGCAGCCCTTTGTGCCTTTCTGGGTTTATTCGCCGTTGGCTCTCCTCATCTTCCTAATCTCTGCGATTGCTGAGTTAGGACGCTCGCCTTTTGACTTGAATGAAGCTGAGTCGGAAATCGTTGCCGGTTTCCATATTGAATATACCGGCATGAAGTTCGGTCTCTTCTACGCAGGTGAGTTGCTGCATTCGTTCACCTTCGGTGGTTTTATCGCTTTGCTTTTCTTCGGCGGTTACCGCTTCTTTGGGCTTGAGAATTTAAGCCCAATTGTGGGTGCGATTATCTTCCTTGCGAAGGCGATGTTCTTCTATTGGGTGATTATGTGGGTGAAATATACGGTTCCGCGTATTCGTATTGACCACATGCTGGCTTTCAACTGGAAGTTCCTGACCCCGCTGGCGTTCATTCTTTTGATGGTAACGGCTTTGGTAAATCGCCTGCTTCTGGGAAGCGCCTGGTTAGTGCCCGGTCTTTTTGTTTCCAACTTGATTTTGATCTGGTTGACGATTGAATATCTGAAGTCTCAGGCGCGTAAAACACGCGCGCAGGAAGAGGCTTCTGTGCAGTCGGTAGCTGCGGAGGCGTAAGATATGAATGCTTCACAAGTTTTGTTTTTGGTCTTTGCCGCGCTGACGCTGGGTTCCGCTTTGATGGTGGTGACCACCAAGAAAATGATCCACGCGGCATTTTGGTTGATTGCAACCCTGTTTGGCGTTGCAGCGCTTTACGCTTTGCTGAATGCCGGTTTTATTGCGATGGTACAGCTTGTCGTCTATGTTGGTGCAATCGCAATCCTTTTCATCTTCGCGGTGATGCTGACCCGTAA
The DNA here is from genome assembly GCA_024763295.1 of Anaerolineales bacterium. GTDB lineage: Bacteria > Chloroflexota > Anaerolineae > Anaerolineales > Villigracilaceae > Desulfolinea. Next base: position 1,903 of record JANTFU010000163.1, on the reverse strand, counting down.
AGATTTGCGTGATAGTGCCAAATCTTTGAATGCGAATTGGGGTTGGGCAGCACTTTTCTCCGCTTTGATGTTCGGCGGATTTGCGATTCTTCTGCGTCAGTGGGATGGATTTGGGATGAAAGAAGCCGGTGCTTTGCCCGCAACCGATATGATTACGAAATTGGGCACGGCGCTGGTTACCCCCACCCAGTATTTGCTGCCTTTTGAAGTAGCATCTGTGCTGTTGCTGGCTGCGCTGATTGGTGCAGTTTACGTTGCAGCGACCAATAAGTAGGAGGCACAAAATGATCCCTATTTCATGGTATCTGATCGTAGCGGCGGCACTCTTTAGCATCGGTCTTTTCGGCGTTTTGGCACGCAAGAATGCGGTCGCCATTTTGCTGGGTATTGAACTGATGTTGAATGCCGTCAATATCAATCTGGTTACGTTCTGGCGCTATAATGCGCCTGCGACCGTGACCGGTCAAGTTTTTGCTATTATTGTCTTCGCGGTCGCGGCTGCGGAAGTGGCGGTCGGTTTGGCTCTAGTCATTTCGATCTATCGCAACCGCAAGACGGTTATTGCCGACGATCTCGACATGATGAAGTGGTAGGAGAAAATATGGATACAAACACCCTTATTTGGTTACTGCCTCTCCCGCCGCTGTTGGCTTTCTTTATTATCATTCTCTTCACAAATAAGAGCAATAAGGTTAGCCATATTGTAGGCGTCGGTGCTGCGGCTCTTTCGTGGGCTGCTTCTATGGTTATCTTCTTTCGCGCGTTGGGCGTGGGAGCAGAACATTTGGCTGAACATCCCTTTGGAAGCGCGATCAATTGGCTTCCTGTAGGCGATAGTGCGCTGAAAGTGGGCGTTCGCATTGACCCTCTATCCGCAGCGGTTTTGTTCTTTGTCAGTATCACCATTTTTATGATCTTCCTTTATTCGGTTGGCTATCATAACTTCGGTCAGCCCAAAGGCGATCATGACAAAAAAGGCTTCCCGCCGCACGGTGCGACTATTGAAGAACATGGTCATAAACATGCTGTGCCTTCTGTTGAACCGATGTATGCCCGTTTCTTCGCTTTCATCGGTCTCTTCGCCGCCGGGATGTACACCCTCGTCATCTCCGATAACTTGCTGACGCTCTTCGTCGGTTGGGAGATTATGGGGTTATGCTCTTATCTGCTGATTGGCTTCTGGTTCCAGAAAGAATCTGCGCGCAACGCAGGCATCAAAGCCTTTATGACTACGCGTGTTGGCGATGTCTTCATGTTACTTGGTTTGGCTTTCCTCTACACACAAGCCGGTTCTTTACAGTATGAAGTAATTTTCTCGCACGAAGTTTTGCAGCATCTGGCTGAAACGCCCGGTTTCCTCGGTCTGACAGCCGGTGGGGCAATTGGTTTGCTGCTCTTCATCGGCGCTGTGGGTAAATCGGCACAGTGGCCCCTGCACGTTTGGCTGCCCGACGCAATGGAAGGTCCGACCCCCGTTTCGGCGATGATTCATGCCGCGACGATGGTTTCTGCCGGTGTCTATATGGTCATCCGCATCTTCCCGATTTACTCTTATGGCTGGGATGGCTATCACCTGACCCCGACGATGAATGTTATCGCTTTCATCGGTGCTTTCACCGCGCTTTTTGCAGCAACCATCGCCGTAGCGCAGAACGATGTCAAAGGCGTTTTAGCATACTCGACCATTTCTCAGCTTGGCTACATGATGGCTGCGATTGGCGTCGGCGCTTATGTTGCGGCGGCTTTCCACCTGATTACCCATGCTTTCTTCAAAGCCTTGCTCTTCCTCGGTTCCGGTTCGGTCATTCACGGTATGGAACACGGCGTTTTGCATACGGGTAATCATCACCTTGATCCGCAAGATATGCGTAATATGGGTGGTCTGTATAAGAAGATGCCCATC
>JANTFU010000162.1 GCA_024763295.1 Anaerolineales bacterium | reverse complement strand
CATCGGCATCGGCGAACGCAACTACTGGAGCAAAGGTTTCGGCTCCGAAGCCATGCGCATGGTCGCACGCTATGCCTTTGAAGAACTCGGCTTACACCGCCTGAGCTTGAACGTCTTCTCATACAACACACGCGCAATCCGCTCTTACGAAAAAGTCGGTTTCAAGATTGAAGGAAAGGTCGTCGAAGCCGTGCATCGCGACGGCAAACGCTGGGATGTAGTGTTTATGGGCTTATTACGCGATGATTGGATAAACGCACGCAAAAACGCCAAGGCGCAAAGTCTTTAAACTGAAACGTAAAGCGTAAAACGTGACCCATATTAATCACGCCCACGTTTCACGACTACCAAAGAACCGTTTTCTTAGCATCTTTGCGGCTCTGCATGAGAAAAGGATAAAAAATGACCGAATATAAAATCAACCGCCCCGCAGGCTACAGCGTGCGCGGCGCAACAATGGACGACATCCCTGCTTGTGTGGAAATGTTCAATCTCTGGGCGCAAAAAGAATTGGGACGTCTTGAACTTAGTGAACAAGAAGTCAAGAACGAGTGGTCTTCGGATGACTTCGTTCCCGAAGAAGATACGCGCCTCGTCTTTGACCCTGCCGGAAAGCTGGTCGCCTACGTCGAAGTGTGGACGCGCGAACCGAACACGGTACATCCCTGGATTTGGGGACGGGTACATCCCGACTATTACGGTCTCGGCTTGGGCACAGAACTAACCCAATGGGCAGAGCAGCGTTCGCTCTCGGTGCTGGAAACGCTCGACCCTGAACTACGCGTGACGCATGAGATTGGCATTGACCACAAAGTCAAGCCCGCGCTCGAATTATTCGAGAATATGGGCTACAGTCACATCCGCTCGTATTACACCATGCACATCAAGTTGGATGCGCCGCCACCCACCCCGAGCTGGGCAGATGGCATTGCGCTGCAACCCTTTGTCCCGGAGCGCGATCTCGAAGCGGTTTATCGGGCAGATACCGAGGCTTTTAGCGATCATTATGGGTTCATCGTCCAACCTTTTGAAGTCGGCTTTCCGCGCTTCGTCCATCATTTTACGGAAACTGAGAATTATGATCCCGCCCTGTGGTTCATCGCTTGGGATGGCGACGAGATTGCGGGCATTAGCCTATGTCGCCCACACGCCTACGAAGACCCCGATATGGGTTGGGTGGCTTCTCTTGGTGTACGTCGCAAGTGGCGTCGGCGCGGCATCGCTCTGGCGCTTTTGCAGCATTCTTTTGGCGAATTTTACAAACGCGGTGTGCGCAAAATCGGCTTGGGCGTGGATGCGAGCAGTCTGACAAGCGCGACGCGGCTCTACGAGAAAGCGGGCATGCACATTGCGGCACAGTTCGACAAGTATGAGAAAGAAATTCGCGCAGGCAAGGAAATTAGCGTACAATCTATAGAAGAGAACTAAAGAAAAACCGCCAAGGCACAGAGAACGCAGAGAAAAGCTTTAAAAACTTGGCGAGCTTGGCGGTTCACACAGAAAGGAAAAGACCATGCAACTTCAATGTTCCTACTGCAACAAAATGTTTGTCGTCAGCAAAGAAGCGGGGCTGGCTGGCATGTACGAAATTTACCACGAGGGCAAAAATCACTTCAACGCCGTCTGTGAACACTGCCAGCGCACCACGCGCGTCTCGGATGAGCAAATGAAACAGAATTTTCCGAATTGGGAAGCAGAATACGAGGCAATGCTAAAAGAAGCAGATGCCTTCGCCAAGAAACAAGCCGAGCTTGAAAAGCAGCTTGCCGAACGAAAAGAAAAACCGAAAAAAGAAAAGAAGAAAAGAAATCGCAAGCGATGACGATCAAAGCCGTAATCTTTGATATGGGCGGTGTGCTGGTGCGGACAGAAAACCACGAAGCGCGCACCGCCCTGGGGTTGCGTTTTGGCAAAACGTACAGTGAGATGGACGAGGCAGTTTTCGGCGTTCCCACTAGTAGACGGGCTTCGATCGGTGAAATCACAGCACAAGAACACATGCGCGCTGTAATGCGCAGCTTCAATCTGCCCGAAAGCGATGCAGCAATCAAAGCATTCCGCGACGAGTTCTTTGCCGGCGATGTAGTTGACAAAGCAATGGTTGCTGAAATCGACGCGCTGCGCCCGAAATATCGCACTGCAATCCTGTCCAACGCCTGGGACGATTTGCGTCCGCTACTTGAAGACATCTGGCAGATCGCCTACGCTTTTGATGAGATTTTCATCTCGGCGGAGATGGGCGTAGCCAAACCCGATTCCAAAATCTACGCGATGGTACTAGAAAAACTCAACCTACCGGCTAAAGAAACCGTCTTCATCGATGATTTTCTGCACAATATCGAAGCCGCCCGCAACTTAGGGATGCACGGCATCCACTTTCAGAGCAGAGCACAAGCAATGGGTGAGTTGAGGGCGTTGTTAGAGGACGAATAGCGAATTTCTAAAAACTTTTCTCCCCACAGAAAGCACATAGTATCTAAAACCCGTCAGATATTAAAGACCTATCAGGGTTCATAAAACAAGACACCGCGTATCTTGAAGATGCGCGGTGTCTTTTTAGGTTATTTACCAGACAAAAAGTCAATCGCTGCCTGAAGTTGAATATCGTAGGGTTGCTGGCGTAAGCCGTCAAAGCCGAGCGGCACTTCAATATCGGGGATGACGCCGATGCCCTCGAGGGAAGAGCCGTCATTGAGCAACAATGTCGTAACCGCCAAACGGATGATAGAGCCATCGACCAGATTGAAGCCGGTGATACCTTCGGTGTTTCCGGCGGAGGGCATCCCAACCATCGTCGCGCGTCCGAGTTCTCGCATGGCAGCAGGGAAATAATCAGCGGCGCTATGGCTGTTGCCATCCGTCAGTACCACGAGCGGGGTTTCTTCGTTCCAATCCACACCGCGGATGCGGTAGGTGGTACGCTGCTTATCGGCACGCAACGGTCCAACCGTGCCGACCACACCGTCCGCAAATAAGCCTGCGGTATCGTCCGAGTTACCACCCGGATTGTGGCGCTGATCCAAAATCAAGCCATCGAGGGGCTGTGTGGCTTCCATCTCACGAATAAAGCTCATAATCTGTGAGGCGGCATCACCGCTATAGTCAGGCACGCGGATATAGCCAATGTAGGGGTCTTGGCTGACAATCTCGTAAGACCAATCATCACAACCGCTAACTTCACCAAATCCAACCTGCACATCGCGCGGTTCAGCATCCGAACCGGACTGGATAGTGAGAGTGAAGGGGCTGCCGCTATCCCAGCGCAGAGGCACCCACTGATAAGGGTCGAAACCATCGGCGGTTTTGACAACTTCTTTGCCGTTAACCGCAGTGATGATATCGCCGCGCACGATGCCCGCAGAGGCAGCCGGGCTTTCGGAGCAAACCTTCCAAACATAGAGATATTCATCTTCTTTGGCGGGCCAAATATCTAAGCCGGTGCCGGTTTGCGCATCGCGGTTCGGGCTGTAGTCGGAGAGGCTATATTGCACGGAGTTACTACCAAGTTCAAACTCATCTGCAAAATCACCGGGGCGTACATGGCGGCTATGATCGTCGTGCAGTTCGCGGATCATTGCGCCGAGCAGGTCCCAGAGTTCTTCCGATGAATTGACCTTCTCTGCCTGCGCAACGTATTCGACATGGATGGCATCCCAATCGGCACCGTTGAAATTATCGCGGACATAATTGGCTTGAACAATATGCCAGGCTTGCTCGGTAATGCCCACATAATCATCGGGCGTCACGCCGGAGGCATCGTAGCCGCCGGGCGGGGTGGGCGGCACCATCGTAACTTGGTTATTCAACGCGGCAGCGGTTGCCAACGGTCCCGTTTGGGGTCCACCGGCAGGCTTTGCTGTGGGCGTAGGCGTTTCGCCAGCACCACAACCTGCCAAAAGGGCAAGTGCGACGAGAAGAATGAACGCGGTTTTCCATTTCATGATTTTCTCCTTTTTCTAAAGCTGTTGATAAAGAACGCAATGCAGCGTGTTGGTTTGGAACGAAAAAACCTGCATTGTTTCCTTTGCACTCCTTGTCATGCCTGCTAAATACCACCAAAGATCAAAACGGCGTAAATTGAGGAGGTCAGTAACGCATCAATGCCAATATAAATTAACAAGAAGTACAAAGTTGAGTCATTTGACTGACGGAAAGTATAGTGCCACGCTACCAGAAGCGCAACCAGCGAGAAGAACAGCGGCACGAACCAGCGCAGAAAATTACTCATCACAAGCGAAATTTCAGGCACCCAGGCAGAAAAAGGGACATAAGAAGACATGCCCGGTAAGACTGCAAATTTCCCGAACCAGTAGGCAGCAATGGCAATCGCTAAACTCAAAATCGACATTGCCAAGCGCATACGGTCATTTCCAAGTTTGCGCAACGGTGAAAGCAGAAGCAGCACAAAGAGCGGCGCCAACATCCAAACGGCTCCGGCAATGGGCGCCATGAGCACACCGACCAACATACCAAAAAGCACCTGTCCAACCACACGCAAAATCTCGTCACTGGTTGAGCGTCCCAACGCTGTCACCAAAGAGGGCGCGGTACTGGCAAAATAGACCGTAAAACGATCACTTTCCAGCTTTTCCAACCAAGTGATATAAACATAACCATGCGCATCGCTCGTTAGATAAGGCGTCGTCGAGAGCGTGGTCGTATAGCTCAAGGGTTGATACGAAGTCGGCTCACCGTCTGAAAAATATGCCACATTAACCTGATATTTCATCTTGCGCCATAAATGCTGCGTGGGCGTCTGAAAACCAAAAATCAACTCATCTGCAACAACAGCATTCGCGGTCAACTCTTGTACATCCGCTGTCATTGGCAGCGAATCACGCAAATCAACACGCTCGCCTGCCTGCAACTTCCCAGCCGGAAAAAACTCCTGCCGCATCGACGTAGAGAGCGCAGGCATTGTCAACTGCTGCGGGCGTCCGGCTGCCGCCAAATCAGCATGCGGGAAACTCAGATACTCAGTTGTCACGGTACCCGCTTCCAAACCGGAGCGAATCGTGACTGTCCAAAAGAGATACACATCATCCACATCCACACCCAAAACGGGACCATCCAAGACATTCGCAGGGCTGGTGGCAAGCTCATGCACAACGTGGATATTCGCGTCATTCCAAGCCGCTTGCGAGGGATAAGCCGCATACACAATTTCAGATGTGCCGTATCCGACCGGATAACGTGCCCAGCCAAGATGCAGGATATCGTCTTGGTCGACGCGGGCTTGGACACGAATCCCTGTCGGATCGAGCGTGCGTTTCGGCTGGCTTCCGTCAAAAGAGGTGAGTGCATACACCCCGGGTTTTTCGCGCGTCCCCGCGTAAAAGAGGCTGGATGCGCCCGTGGAATCAGTCACAAAACTCAAAGCATCTACCGTTTCCCCCTCGGAGAGACACAACGGGTCACCGACCCTCTGTCCAGATGAATCCACACGCAGGGTGTAGAGCTGCTCATCTTCGATCCAGAAAAGACGCAGTTCCCCATCCAGCCAATAAAGCTGGGCAGCTTTGGGCGCATGGAGAGACAGGCTGCGGAGCGGTGCATCCCAAAGCAGTTCCGCATCTTGTGAATAGGCTTTCAAACGGAAATGGGCGCCCTTTTCATCGCGCTCTGTAAACAAAAAGATTTGTTCACCTGCATCATTGATGACAACAGGAATGGGTTCTTTGTAAGCGCTGTCGCCCACAAAAACCGCACGGCTCCAGCCCAGCGATTT